>PMHN01000176.1 GCA_003156695.1 Gammaproteobacteria bacterium | reverse complement strand
CCAGTTATCGAAGTTGTAATAGCTGAAGAGCCCGATGTAGGAAACGAAGATCCCGGCATCGACATTCAGGCCGTGGTCGACGTCGAAGTGATAGCCGGCGTTGGCTTCCGAGAGATACTTGTAAGCTCCCTGGAGGTCCCATTGCCCAACGCCAGCGCTGGCATCGTTGCGCGGCGTGGTGACCGCAAACAGGCCCATCATCGACAGGAAGCGGGCCTGGACGTTCTCCCAGTGGAAGTTGCCGCCGAAGCTCACCTGCTCGATCTGGAACTCCCCCGAACGGAACTCCTCGGTCGAGCCGACGATGGTGTGATCCACCGGGTTGTTGAAATCCTGCAGGTAGTTCGTGTCGAAGCGGATTTCGGGCGTGAAGAACTTGGTGTCGAATATCGGCGTGGTCTCACGGCTGGTGCCGTTCATCCAGCCCAGATCCCCAACGGCGAATGGCGTCTGCGTGTCGACCGCGGGCCCGGGCTCCGGCGCCTGCAACGCCTCAGGAATTGTCGGTGCGATGGCCGGAGCCGCTGCGGCCAGCGCCGGCGCAGCAACCGCGTTCGGCGGGGCCGCCTGATTCATCACGATGTCGTAGCGCGTGGCCTTTCCGGATGTCACGGCCAACGGGGGAGTCGTGACTTCCCGGGAATCATCGAGCTGGGATGTGAGCACCCAGCTGCCGGGGGGCAGATCGGCAAACGAATAGACGCCGTCGCTTCCCGACAGCGTGGCGCGAATCGCGTCGCCATCGGCTCTCACGGCTGTCACCGTCGCGTGGGCCACCGGGAGTCTGGCGGCATTGGTGACCAGTCCTACGATGGTTCCGGGCGCGGCATCCGCGGCCCACGCCGCTGGCAGCAGCGCGCACATCATGACGAGGCCCAGCAGCGTGCGCTGCAGGCAACGGACGGATTTCATCAGCGCTCTCCCTGGGACACAACGCGGGAACGCGCATCCTAGGCAAGCCAGGGGGCTGCGGCCAGACCAATCCGTGTTAAGAAAAGCCGCCGGCGCAGCGGACTTCAGGTTTCCCAGCGCGGCGCCCGCTTGTCAATGAACGCCTGCACTCCCTCGAGTGCCACGGGCTCCATCATGTTGCAGGCCATGGTGTGTCCGGCGGCCTCGTAAGCGGCCTCAATGCCGAGCTCCACCTGCCGGTAAAAAAATTCCTTGCCCATCGCGACCGCGACGCGCGGCTTGGCGAGGATGCTCAGGACCAGTTTTTCAATCTCCGCGTCCAGCGCCTCCGGTTCCACGACGCGGTTGATGAGTCCGCGCACGCGCGCCTGCGCGGCATCGATGAATTCGCCCGTGACCAGCATCTCAAAGGCTTCCTTGCGCGCCACGTTGCGTGACAGGGGGACGCCGGGCATCGAGCAGAAGAGGCCCAGGTTGACCCCGCTGACGGCAAAGCGCGCTTCACTTGAGGCCACGGCGAGATCGCATTGTGCAACCAGCTGGCAGCCGGCGGCGGTTGCGGTGCCGTGCACGCGCGCAATCACCGGCACCGGCAGGCGCCGCAAGCTCAGCATCATGTGCGAGCACTGCGCGAACAGCCGCTGGTAGTACTCGAGTGAGGGCTGGGTGCGCATTTCCTTCAGGTTATGGCCGGCGCAGAACGCTCTGCCGGACGCCGCTAACACCACTACCCGCAGCGTCGCGTCCTTGCTGAGCACGTCGAGCTCGCCCTGCAGCGCCGTGAGCATCCCTTCCGAGAGTGCGTTGAACACCTGCGGGCGATTGAGGGTCAGCGTCACCACACCGCGCGCGTCCCGCACGCGCTTGACCAGCGCTTCGGTCGTGTCTGACATAATCGGCTCCTTATTCTATTGCGCCGGCCGAGCGGGCCCGCTGCCGCAATACGAACTTCTGGATCTTACCGGTCGCCGTCTTCGGGATCTCCTCGAAGCGCACCTCGCGCGGCGCCTTGTAGGCAGCCAGGAGACCGCGGCAATGCTGGATCAGCTCGTCCGCAGTTACCGTGGCGCCGGGCTTGAGTTCGACGTACGCCAGCGGTGTTTCACCCCACTTCGGATCGGAGCGCGCCACCACGGCACACGTCATGACCGCCGGGTGGCGGTACAGCGCGTCCTCCACTTCCAGGGAACTGATGTTCTCGCCGCCGGAGATGATCACATCCTTGCTGCGGTCCTTGATCTTCACGTAGCGGTCCGCCTCCAGCACCGCCAGGTCGCCGCTGTGAAACCAGCCACCGGCGAAAGCTTCGCTGGTGGCTTTGGGGTTTTTCAGGTAACCCTTCATAACGATGTTGCCGCGGAACATGATCTCGCCTATTACCTCCCCGCTCGCCGGCACCGCCGCCATGGTTTGCGGATCGAGCACGGTCATGCCTTCCTCGAGCACGTAGCGCACGCCCTGACGGCCATTCAGGCGCGTCTGCTCCGCGAGGTTCTGCGTGGCCCAATGCTCGCGCTTGGCCGACACCGCCGCCGGACCGTAGGTCTCGGTAAGGCCATAGGCGTGCGTGAGGTCGAAACCGATGTTGCGCATGCCTTCGATCATAGCCGCAGGCGGCGCGGCGCCGGCCACCATGCCGCGCACGCGCTGCGCAATGCCCTGCCGCAGTGCCGGGTCCGCGTCGATCAGCATGTTGTGCACGATGGGAGCGGCGCAATAGTGATCTACGCCGTGCACGCGCATCGCGTCGAGCACCGCACCGACTTCCACCTTGCGCAGGCAAACATGGGTGCCGGCGAGCATGGCCACGGTCCAGGGAAAGCACCAGCCATTGCAGTGAAACAGCGGCAGGGTCCACAGGTATTTCGGAAAGTGCGGCATGTTCCAGGTCAACGCGTTACTCACCGCGTTCAGATAGGCGCCACGGTGGTGGGTCACGACGCCTTTGGGGTTTCCCGTGGTTCCGGAGGTGTAGGACACGGCGATGGCGTCCCACTCATCCTGCGGGCCGGGAAGCTGCGACAAGGGGGTGTGCTGCCCCAGCAATGTTGCGTAATCGTGCTGCCCGAGGCGCTCACCCGGCCCGCGGTACTCACTGTCACTGACGTCGATGACGATCGGCGTCCGGCCGTGCTCGTCGCGCAGAATGCGCAGCGCCTCCTTGATGATGGGTGAGAACTCCAGATCCGTGAGCAGCACCGCGGTTTCGCAGTGCTGCATCTGCCAGGCGAGCAGTGCCGCGTCCAGCCTGATGTTGAGGGTGTTGAGTACCGCGTTCAGCGCTGGCACGGCGTAGTGCGCTTCGATCATTTCCGGCGTGTTGGGCAGCATCGCGCTCACGGTCGTGCCGCGGCCGACACCGAAGGAGCGCAGCGCCGACGCGAGGCGCGCCGCGCGCTCGCGGGTCTCGCTCCAGCTGTAGCGCCGGCTGCCATGCAGCACCGCCGGCAGGTCGCCGAACACCTCGGCGCTGCGTTCCACGAAGCTCGAGGGCGACAACGGCACGAAGTTGGCCGGGTTCTTGTCCAGGTCCTGGTCGTAGATGCTCATGGGCCCCTCCACTGCCTGCGAAGCATACGCGCGCGGGTCCGCTACGGCATGCGCGCGCCGCGCGCGGCGACCAGGATCCAGTACCACTCTTCGCGCGTCATGTGCACGGTGTAGGCGCTGCGGGCCTCGCGGATCCGCGTAAGGTTCTGACTGCCGATCAGCGGAATGGGCCGCGCCGGGTGAGCCATGAGCCACGCGTAAGCGACCGCCGTACGCGGCGAGCGGGCCCTGTGCGCGACGGCATCGAGTGCCGCGATTACCGCGTCCGCGCGCGCATCCCCGGTCGATTCGCCGGCGCGCGATGCCAGACGTCCCTGGCCGAGCGGCGACCAGGCGAGCACTGCCGCGCCGGCGCGCATGGCCGCATCCAGGGTGCCATCCGTCAGCGGCGAAATTGCGAGGGGTGAAAACTCGTTCTGCACGGATGCCACATCGAATGTCAGGTAGTGACGCAGCGCATCGAACTGCGCGGCGCTGTAGTTCGACACGCCCGCCGCACGGATCTTGCCCGCCTGGCGCAGCTGCGCCAGAGCCTGCGCGACTTCCTGGGGGTGTGTCAGCAGATCAGGACGGTGGATCTGCAGCAGATCGATGCGCTCGACGCCCAGCCGCTTCAGCGACGCCTCACATGCCTCGATGAGGTATTGGCCTGAGGAGTTGTAAGGGGCTGGCGGGGCAATGCCCGTCTTCGTTGCCAGCACCATCCGCTCGCGCAGTGCCGGAGCCTCGCCGAGCGCGCGTCCGAGGATGCGCTCCGCCTCGCCGAAACCGCTGCCCTGGTGATAGCCGTAGACATCGGCGGTGTCGAACAGCGTGCAGCCGATTTCCAGGGCCGCCTCGACGCGCGCACGTGGGCTCGCTTCACTCGCGGCCGGCAGCCGCCACATCCCCCACCCGAGTGGCGCGACTGCAAGGCCGCTCGTACCCAGGGGAATGCGGGTTTCGGGTGTCGGGCCAACCACCATCCCCGAATGATCCCATACCGGGCCGCCAGGCGCCGGGCAGCCCGTGCACGGCTGCTAAGCGCAACGCTCCCGCATGCAGCGCTCCTTCGCCTCCAGCACGAGGTTGCGCAGGAAAGACTTCTCGTAGACGCGTAACAGGTGCGCCTGGCTGCGCTCGATGTAGGCGCCGATGAAATCCCGGTCGCTCGCGGCTTTCACCAGATCGCGGAACGTGTCGGCATCCCAGCGCCATGGCAGTTCCAGCTCGCTGAACGCCCGGTTGTACGCTTCGAGTTCCACGGCGAACGGATCGCCGATAACGTTTGGCATCACGGCCTCCTGTCAGGACGAGCAACAGCCTAGGCCCGTCGGGGCCAAAGGAAAAGCTAAAGCTTTTTATTGCGAGCATATGATTTTAGTAATACCTCAGAACGGCTATGCTGGCCGTCATGAGAACCGTAACCCTGCGGCAATTGCGGGTGTTCGCCGCGGCGGCGCGGCACATGAATTTTTCGCGCGCCGCCGAGGAGCTGCATCTGTCGCAGCCCGCCGTTTCAACCCAGATCAAGGAACTGGCGGCCGGCGTGGGCCTGCCGCTGTTCGAGCGCATCGGCCGCCGCACCTACCTCACCCCCGCCGGAGAAGAGATGCTTCAGTGCGCCAGGGCCATCACGCAACGCCTGAAGGACGCGGAAAGTGCCCTGGCGCAAATGAAGGGCGTAACCGGCGGGCGGCTCAACGTGGCGGTGATCAGCGCCGGTGATTACTTCTTTCCGCGCGTGCTGGCGCAGTTTGGCGCCAGCCATCCCGGCGTCACTTTCAACCTCACGGTCCACAACCGCGAGCAGCTGCTGCGCCACCTGGCCGACAACCTCACCGACCTTGCGGTCATGGTGCGCCCGCCTGCCGAACTGGACGTCGTCGCGCTGCCGTTCGCGCCCCATCCCTACGTCATCGTCGCGGCTCCCGACCACCCACTGGCGAAGATGCGGCAGATCCCGCGCGCCGCTTTGAACCGTGAGCGCTTTGTGCAGCGTGAGCAGGGTTCGGATACCTGGAACTCAATGCGCGAGGTCTTTGGACGGCAGTTTTCCAGGCTGCATATTGCAATGCAGATTCACAGCACCGAGACCATCAAGCAGGCGGTGGTGGCCGGGATGGGCATCGCGTTCCTTTCGGCCCACACGATTGGCCTGGACCTGCGGGCGGGAAATCTGGTGGTTCTCGATGTGCAGGGTTTCCCCGCGACGCTGCACTGGTACCTGGTGCACAACCGCACCAAACGGCTGCCGCCGGTCGCCGCGGCTTTCAAGGAATTCCTGTTGTGCGAGGGGGCAGCGCTTATCGAACGGCTGGTGCAGTTCCATGCCGCCGGCAAAGCCGGCCACGGCACGCGCACCCGCCGGCCGCGGGGCAACTACTCGAGAAAGTCGCAGTAGCGCTCGACGTGCGCGGCAAGGTCGAGCGTGTGCTGGCGCGTGAGGCGCTCGGCGAGCTCGGTGTCACGACGCTCCAGGGCTTCGATGATTTTCAGGTGTTCGATAATCGAGCGCGAGGAGCGGTCATTCTGCGAGATGGTTGCCTTGCGGATGGCGCGTACGTGGAGGAACAGGTTCTCGGTCGCATCCTGGATCAGTTGTGAGCCACCCAGGCGGATGATCATCTGGTGAAAAGCGATGTTGGCGTCCGAGTACTCGTGGATATGCTCCGCGGGCGGTGAGTTCTGAAACTCATCGAACAGGTGACGCAGCTTACTAATCTCGGCATCCGGCGCCCGCAGCGTGGCCAGCCGCGCCGACATGCTCTCGAGCGCCGCCCACATCTGGATCATTTCGATGATCTCGCGCTTGGACTTGCGGATGATGAAAATGCCGCGGCGTGGCACCGTGCGCACGAAGCCTTCCTGCTCGAGAATCGACAGCGCCTCGCGAATCGGCGTGCGGCTGACGCCAAGTGCCTGCATCAGCGCGCGTTCGTCGAGGCGCAGCGGCTGGCGCTGATTGTAGATGTCGGTGCTGGCGATCGCGTCCTTGAGCTTGGCATAAGCCTGATCACACAGGCTCACCGCGGTAAGCGGAGCAAGTCCGAGATGACCCGCGCTGTGTTTTAGCGACACGCTCATTGGGCCTCCGATTATCTCCCTGTGGTACGTTCGCCGACGCAGCTTTCACCCTGCCGGGCAATGCAATGCAGCGTGCCCCTGCCGGCGGGACTCGTTCCGCCCTCGCGCACATCAGTAATCGTAGCTGATATATCAGATATCTTTTAACGACTGATAGCCCTGTTGCAGTGCAGTTCAGCTGCGCTGCAGCCTTCGCCTTCACCATTAATGTTTCATTAACGTCCCGTCAGCATGGCTGTGCCCCAATTTTAGCCACGTTGACAAGCTGGAGATATATCAAATATGGTCGGCCTTCGCAAAAAATGCATAAGGTCATGCACGAACCTCACAGATGCCCACTCACGAACCGGCGTTCAACGCCGCCTCACCGTGATGCCCGGCCTGCACGTGACATGAATTGCGGAGTTCCTGCCAACCTGCGGACGGCTTCTTCAGCGTAGTCGTAATCGTACATAGGGGGCGCATCGATGGTTACCGATTCACCGTCTGAAAACACTTCAGTCTTTGGCCGGCCGTGGGTGCAGCTGGTGCTCGGCATTGTCTGCATGGCGGCCGTGGCGAACCTGCAGTATGGCTGGACGAACTTCGTCAACCCACTCAACGCGAAGTACCACTGGGGACTTGCCGCGATCCAGGTTGCTTTCACGGTTTTCGTGCTGATCGAGACCTGGCTGGTTCCGGTCGAGGGCTACCTGGTGGATCGCTTCGGACCTCGTCCGGTGGTGATCGGTGGCGGCATCCTCGTGGCCATCGCCTGGTCGCTGGACTCGGTGGCCAGCTCCCTCGCCATGCTGTACTTCGCCGCTGCCATTGGGGGCGTCGGCACCGGGGCCGTGTATGGGACGTGCGTCGGCAACGCACTCAAGTGGTTCCCCGCCCGCCGCGGGATGGCGGCTGGATTTACCGCGGCCGGCTTTGGCGCCGGTGCTGCACTCACCGTCGCGCCGATTTCCAGGATGATCGAATCCTCCGGGTATGAGCATACGTTCCTTTTTTTCGGCTTGTTGCAGGGCGCAGTCGTTGTTATCGCAGCCCTTGGGCTGTTGGTGGCACCGATCTCGTACCTGGCCGCAGCGCCCAAGCGCAGCCAGTCAGCGCGCAGCTTCCATCCGACCGAGGTGCTGCGCAAACCGGTGTTCTGGGTGATGTACGTGATGTTCGTGCTGGTCGCATCGGGCGGCCTCGTGATGATCGCCTCCATGAAGCCGCTCGCGAAGGATCTCGGAGTAGCCAAGATCCCGGTCAGCCTGTTTGGTTTCACAATGGCGGCGGGGGTGTTCGCGCTCACCCTGCAGCGCATCTTTGATGGCGTCGGCCGGCCGTTTTTTGGATGGTTATCCGACCATATAGGCCGCGAAAACACCATGGCGCTCGCATTTATCATCGGCGCCGGCGCGCTGTTCACCGTGAGTCAGTCCGGCAGCAACCCGGTGATCTTCGTGCTGGTGACCGCGCTCTACTTCGGCGTGTTCGGCGAGATCTACAGCCTCTTCCCCGCCACCCAGGGGGATACGTTCGGGGGCAGGTACGCCACGGCCAACGCCGGCTTGCTGTACACGGCCAAGGGCGCGGGCGCGCTGTTAGTGCCGTTTGCCGCGGCGATGGCCGTCAGGAGCGGCTGGCATAGCGTGTTCAGCCTGGCGATGATATGCAACCTGATTGCAGCAGCTCTGGCCCTGTTCGTGCTCAAGCCGATGCGTGTGAAGCACTTTGAGGCCATCCGCGCCGAAGCTGCGAACCCGGTCGCGGCAGGCGGCTCCGTACAGCACGCCGCCGGCAGCTAGGATCCGCGCACCGGCTTCGCACAAGGACTCTGGAGTCATCATGAACGCAGTAACCACAACCCCCACGGCAGCGCCCGCGTCCAGCACGGCTGAGGACACCTTGCAGCGCAAGAGCCGCGACGCCGGCGTCGTGTCCGGCGGGCACCTGGTCGCAAAAGCCCTGAAGAACGAGGGCGTCGATACCATCTTTACCTTGTGCGGCGGGCACATCATCGATATCTACGATGGCTGCATCGACGAAGGCATCCGCATCATCGACGTGCGTCATGAGCAGGTCGCGGCACATGCGGCCGACGGCTATGCCCGCCAGACCGGCAAGCTGGGCTGCGTTGTGACTACCGCCGGACCTGGCTGCACCAACGCGGTCACCGGAATCGCGACCGCGTTCCGCTCGGAAAGCCCGGTGTTGCACATCGGCGGTCAAGGCGCGCTCACCCAGCACAAGATGGGTTCGCTCCAGGACCTACCGCATGTCGACCTGATGTCGCCGATCACCAAGTTCGCCGCCACGGTGCCGAGCACCGAGCGGGTCGCTGACATGATCGCGATGGCGGCGCGCGAGGCCTTCAACGGGGCTTCCGGGCCTTCGTACCTGGAAATTCCGCGCGACGTACTGGATCGCGAGGTCGAGGTAAGCAAGGCGGTCGTGCCCAAGCCCGGTCACTACCGCGCATCCACGCGGTCCCTGGGAGATCCGCGCGACATCGAAAAGCTCGCCGATATCCTCCTCAACTCCGAGCGTCCGGCCATCCTCTACGGCCAGCAGGTCTGGTCTGCCCGCGGCCATGAAGAAGCGATCGCGCTCCTGCGCGGACTCGACATTCCCGGCTACTTCAACGGTGGTAGCCGTGGTCTCCTGCCCCCGGGGGACCCGCATCACTTCGATCGCACCCGCGGCCAGGCGTTCTCCGATGCCGACGTCATCGTCATCGTCGGTACGCCGTTTGATTTCCGCATGGGTTACGGGCGGCGCATCAGCAACAAGCTGCAACTGGTGCAGATCGACATGGACTACCGCACGGTCGGCAAGAATCGTGACATCGACTTAGGACTGGTCGGTCATCCGGGCGCCATTCTCGGCGCCGTACTGCAGGCGGCGTCCGGACGGCTGAAGCAGGATAAGCGGCAGGCCCGTCAGCAATGGATGAAAAAGCTCTCGGCCGCGGAAGCCGCCGCCACCGACAAACTCATGCCGTTGTTCAAGTCGAATAATCAGCCGATCCATCCCTACCGCGTAGCCTACGAGCTCAACGAGTTTCTCGCCGACAACACCATCTACATCGGAGATGGCGGCGACGTCGTAACCATCTCAGCGCAGGCGGTGCGGCCACGCCGGCCGGGGCAGTGGATGGACCCTGGCGCGCTCGGCTCGCTCGGTGTGGGCACGGGATTTGCGATCGCGGCCGGCCTCGCCCATCCCAGCAAGGAAGTGCTGTGTTATTACGGCGACGGCTCCTTCGGCATGACCGCCTTCGACATGGAGACCGCCAACCGCTTCGGCGTACCCTACATTGCCGTCATCGGCAACAACTCCGCCATGAACCAGATCCGCTACGGGCAGATCGCCAAGTACGGCCCGGAGCGCGGCAACGTCGGCAACCTGCTGGGGGATGTGCCGTTCGGCAAGTTCGCGGAAATGCTCGGCGGCTATGGCGAAGAGGTGCTNNCCCCGGCGCTGCAACGCGCGCGCGAATCGGTACAGCGCCTTAAGCGCTCGGCGGTGATCAACGTCTGGGTCGACCCGCGCGAGTACGCGCCCGGCACCAAGAACCAAACCATGTACAAGTAAGCCGCCGGAGTTCGTATGGGAAAAGCATTGGACGGCGTCCGCATTCTCGACTTCACCCACGTGCAGTCGGGTCCGACCTGCACGCAGCTGCTGGCATGGTTCGGCGCCGACGTGATCAAGG
>PMHN01000005.1 GCA_003156695.1 Gammaproteobacteria bacterium | reverse complement strand
CCGGCGCCCATGGTGAAGAAGTGATGCAGCCACACGCTGAAACTTAAGATGCAGATTGCCATCGTGGCGATGACCATGGAGCGATAACCGAAGAGCGGCTTGCCTGAAAAGGTGGCGACCACCTCGGAGAACACCCCGAACGCGGGCAGCACCAGGATATAGACCTCCGGATGTCCCCACGCCCAGATCAGGTTCATGAACATCATCGCGTTGCCGCCCGCCTCGTTGGTGAAGAAATGGAAACCGAGGTAGCGGTCGAGCAAGAGCATGGCAAGCGTTGCCGTGAGAATCGGGAAGGCGGCGACGATGAGCAGACTGGAGGCGAGAGAAGTCCAGCAAAACATCGGCATGCGCATATAACTCATGCCAGGCGCACGCATCTTGAGAATCGTCGTGACCATGTTGATGCCGGCCATCAGCGTTCCCACGCCGGAAATCTGCAGTGCCCACAGGTAGTAGTCGACGCCGACCCCGGGGGAGTAAGTGAGTTCAGACAGGGGCGGGTAGGGCAGCCATCCGGTGCGGGCGAACTCGCCCACGACCAGCGACAGGTTGACCAGCAGGGCGCCTGCGGCGGTGAGCCAGAAGCTCACGGCGTTCAGCGTCGGGAACGCCACATCGCGCACGCCGAGCTGCAGCGGCACCGCGAAGTTCATGAGCCCGATCACGAACGGCATCGCCACGAAAAAGATCATGATCGTGCCGTGCGCCGAGAAGATCTGATCGTAGTGCTCCGGCGGCAGGTATCCCGGTGCGTGAAAGGCGAGCGCCTGCTGCGAGCGCATCATGAGGGCGTCGATGAATCCGCGCAGCAGCATGACGGATGCCAGGAGGCAGTACATGACACCGATTCGCTTGTGATCGACGCTCGTGATCCATTCGCGCCAGAGATACGGGATATAGCCCTTCGCCGCGACCCAGATCACCACGGCGCACATCCCGAAAACCACGAATGCGCCGGCTGCCAGCGGGATGGGCTGATCGAAGGGGATGGCCTGCCAGGAGAGCTTTCCAAACACGTCAATTCTCCTGCGGACCTTCACCGGGCGGCAGCCGCTGCAGCACGATCGCATCGAAGAGACCGCGCTCTACTGTGCGGTAGGTGTAGGGCTTGACGTTGCTGCTCTGCTTGAGCAAGCCCCGGTAGGCGGCGTCATCCAGCTCGGGGCCCGAGGCACGCGCCAGGGTGACCCAGGCGGAGAACTCATCCGGTGCTACCGCCTCCACGTCGAAGGACATGTCGGAGAAGCCATCCCCACTGAAATGAGCGGAAAGACCCGGGTAAGTCCCCGGCCTGTCGGCCTGCAGATTGAGTTGGCTCGTCATGCCGTACATCGAGTAGATCTCGCTGCCGAGGCGCGGCACGAAGAACACGTTGAATACGCTCGCGGACGTGATCCGAAAGTGCAGTGGCACGCCCGCGGGGACGATGAGGCGGTTTACGCTGCCAACTCTCTCTCCGGGGTAGATGAAGAGCCACTTCCAGTCAAGCGAGACCACCTCGACCTCGAGCGGCTTGACGCTCGACTCCAGCGGACGTGCGGGATCGAGCAGATGCGATCCGATCCAGGCGATGCCGCCGAGGAAAAAGACCACGAGCGCCGGGATTGACCAGACGACGAGCTCGAGGCGTCCGGAGTAGGCCCAGGTGGGCAAGCGACGCGCGCGCACGTTCGAGGCGCGGAACCACCAGGCAAATGCCAGTATCGCCACGAGCGTCGGCACGACGATGGCCAACATGATCGCCAAAGCATCGAGCAGGATGGTGCGCTCGGCCTCGCCGACCGGGCCTGCAGGCGAGAACACCGCCAGCTGACAGCCGCCGAGCGCTAATGGCAGGCTCATCGTACACAGCAAGGGTACGAAGCGAACGCTCCGGCACCGCCAACGCAGTGAGGCGGCCGGCCGCTCTGCGGCGATGAATGACACGCTCATCGCATTGCTCTGACAGCTTTCGGTAAATTTTTAGCGCTTGCGAATATTCTACCCCGAGCGCGCAGTTGTTCGCAGAAATAGCCCGCAGGATCGGCTCGGCGCCCCTGATCACTGGGCGGCGCGCGCTCAGCGCGTGAGCACTTGCTCCAACCGTTCGATGGGTGGACCACAGGAAGACAGAATCGCGGACCGCGTCGAAGTTTAATCCGCCCCGTGCGCCAAAATGGCTGCGTCAAGGCCATCCGGCCTGCAGGGAGCTGCGATGCGTCGTGAGATTGGGGACGATCGAAGACATCATGGAGCTGACGGGTCGCGCCCCCGCGCAGGCGCCTCGCGCTGGCGCGGGTGGAAGCCACAAGCACACGCAAGATTGCCGGCAGTGCTGCGGCGAGGATTGAACTAGAGGTGACCGTCCAGGTTGCTAGCGGCGAGTCTTTGACGAAGCTGAGGTCGCGCGTCCGAGATGAGGCTCTCAGGTTCATATCGAATGACCGGCTCGCGCCGGGACGAGGCGAGACGGTCTCTAGATCCGGCTGAACTGCGATCTGGGTATCTAGTCGGAATCCGCTGTTTGGCGATACTGCCGCAGCTCGTCTTCGGAGATATCATCTTTTGGCACGATGAGGTAATGCGCTTCGCTGCGCTTCTTAATGGAGTCGCGGGATATCACAAGTTCCATTAACGCAACGTGGTTGCCCTTTACAAATTGGCAAGCGATTAGTCTCGGCACCAAGTTTGGAAATTTTGCCCGGCAGAAGGCATCGTCCTGCAAGACTTGCGAGACGCCTTGTTTGTCCTTCCCGCCCTTGGCCTGCACCGGGATGATGAAGTGGGCGCCGCTCTTGTTGACACCGACATACAGCTCATCTATTTCAATCTGCCCAATGGACTTGACCTGGGTGCGAAGATGATTCTGCAGCGAGTAACCAGTGACGCCGAGGAAGAGATCTACGAGGCGGTTGTAGCGAACGACCGCTAGCAGGGCCTGCTCGTCGGACTGAGTGTACTTTCTGACGATTTCTGGCGTGGAGTTGGGAATCTTGATCGGCTCGAAGTCCTCTGCAGCGGCAATTGAAGCGCCGCTGAAAAGCGTGAAGGCATACGCCGCAGGCCCCTCGCCCTTAATGACCCATTGCTTACCCGGCGGCGTTGTTCTTGCGATCTCATCGGGCCAGTCAGCTCGGAAGCGGAACGAGTACAGGACATCACCGATGTTGCGCGGCTCAGGGAGGCCCAGCGCCTTCGCGGCCCTTGGGATGTCCTCTCGTTTGAATTCCACGCGGGCGGCACCCGGACGGTACCTGTCCGTGAAGAGCTTCGCGATGAGCCTCTTATAGACGCCGTCGGAGGCCATGTATTCGACCTAGCCCTCTCGAACCGATTTTAATCGGCGTCCATTGATATCCTCGCGTACTCCGAATTTCCGCGCAGCGGCCGTCACGTCGTACGTTAGCAGCGTCGAGTCACCGAGCTTCAAACTCTTCTTCGGCTGCTCCGGCTTCACGCCGAGCGCCTTGATCAGCTGCGCGGCAACGGCCTTCGCCAACAGCGGCGGCACAGAATTTCCGATCTGCCGGAAGCCGTGCCACTTGGTGACATGTAAGCGAAACCAATCGGGGTAAGAGTGCAGACGTGCGGCCTCTCGATTGGTGATGCACCGCGGCTCGTGCGGGTGGATCGGCCGGGGAGACGTGAAGGCGCCCTTATCGCTGTTCGTGCCAGCCCGGAGCGTGTTAGAGACGCCTCGCGGGTCGAGCCTGAGGAAGCGGCTAACCGGCTCCGTTTCGCCAGACCTCGTCTCTCTAAAGCGCTTCTCGGAGAGCGCCGTGTGGCGCGTGCGTAGGCACCCCGAGAGGGTCGTCGCATCGTACATCCGCGGGTAGCTGTAGTCGTCCGTCGCGCGTTCAATGCCGCGCAGCAGAGCCGCATATTTGCTTGGCCGACCAAGTGCTGCGCGCAGCGCGTCTTGCGTGAAGAGTTTGTCCAGCTTCTTCAGCTTCGGGAGATCGCCGATGGCGTCCTCAACGCTCGGCGCAGGCGGCAGCTTCTTCTTCACGTTCGGCAGGCGCGTGATTGGGGCCGGGTACACCGGAGGCTTGCGACCGCGCCGAGCACCCAGAAGAAACAGACGTCGCCGGTCCTGCGGCACCCCGTATTCCGCCGCGTTCAGCACCTTGTAGTCGTGTTCGACCGTATAGCCGTTGGCTTCGAACTCCGCCATGACCTCCTGCAGAAACCTCTTGTGGGCGCCAACGGTAAGGCCCTTGACGTTCTCAAAGACGAAGTACTTCGGCTGCAGTTCGAAGACAATTCGCGCGAAGTGGCCGACGAGAGAATTGCGCGGGTCGTCGAGAGCACGCTTTCCGATCATTGAGAAGCCTTGGCACGGCGCGCCACCGAAGACGACGTCAATCTCGCGGTCGCCTAAGCCAGCGTCCACGCGCAGCTCGTCGCCAGAAAGCTTTGAGATATCGGCACAAACCGTCTTGCAGGTTGGGAAATTGTACTCGTGGACTGCGCAGTGAATTGGGTCTATCTCGACCGCTGCAACGATGTCGAAGCCTGCTTGCTCGAAGCCCAGGCTAAGACCACCGGCACCTGCAAAGAGATCGATTCCGACTGGACGCATTGTGCGGATCACTCCTCAAGGAATCTCGTGACTCTCCGAAGCAGCGATTCGGGTCTGCGCAGTTGACACTGCCAAACCACGAACGGCCTCCATCCAGCTGCTCGGAGCTGGCGCATTCTAGCTCTGTCACGGTGACGATTGGCCACGATCTTCGCCGCCCAAAATTCAACCCGAGAGCGCGGCAGACGACCCTTCTCACAGCCCGCGTGACCGTGCCAGTAGCAGCCGTGAACGAAGATCACTTTGCCGAGCCGAGGAAAGACGATGTCAGGAGTTCCCGGTAAGTCTCTGCGGTGCAAGCGAAACCGATAACCCGCTCGATGGATCAGCTGCCGTACCAGAATCTCGGGGCCGGTGTCTCGAGACCGCACCGCTCGCATGATCGCCGATCTCTTTGCCTGCGAGACGTGATCGACCATAGTCAGTGACTAGGCGGCGCTCGCCGTGGCTCCAGCGACAATCACCGCCCAGTCCGCGTCGCTGAGAGTGCGGACTCCGGACATGAAGGCCGCGCCCCATCGGTTAGNNAGGACCGACACTCGCGGATTCAGCAGTAAGATGTCTCTGAGAAGAAGCCACGACGATGCCGGCTGATGTCCCGAAAGGTCGTCGCCATCCAGTGCGGTTTCCTTTCTTCTCTGCACCGGCTCAGTGAGTGCGACTGTGGCAACTGCGTAGAATGACTGGGCGCCAGGCCGCGCGCCCCCAAGGTAGACAAGAAGTCGGTCGCCCGGCGTCATCCGTCCTTGGAGTGGCGTCTTCGGGTACAGAGGCCAGCGACCCGCCCGCAGGCGTCGTTCCGCAAGGCTCTCCGCGCTCACTTTGACACCGTCCGGAGAAATGGCATCCGTGCAGACGAGGATGAAGTTGCGCATCTGAACTATAGCGAATACCCGGCCTCCAGGGCCAGCCATTGTACTCATGCGCGAGCGCCACCGGACACGCGCGAGTGGCCGCGGCGCGAGAGATCAGTCCGACACTCCGATCCAAGGGCGGCGAAGGCCGACGCTAGCCGCCGGCGCTGCGGCCTGGGCAACGTGGAAGACGGCGCAGGTTGCGAAGCAGGTGGGTGCCGACAGTCTGGGCTGCAACGGCGCATCGCGCGGCCGCTGCTCGTCGTCGGAGATCGCCTAAGGATCGTTCGCGGCCGGCCCAAAGCCCTCGTCGGAGCGAGCCTCTTGCGTTTGAAGAACTCGAACATGGCAAGCATACAGTACGGCCTGGCGTTGACTACCGTATGGACGCGCCGCAGCAATCAGCAGCAGAATTCCCCGCGTGCACCTCGATCTCTCCGACCTCGAACTTGAGACCGCCGCCCGCGCGGGCGAGCGCTTGCATAGCAGGAGGAAATTACATCCGCTTGGTCAGCCTAATGCAGCTCCGCGCGGAGGGGAACGAGCGCCCCGCGCCGCGTCGCCAATCCAACAAGCCCGAACGCGAACAGCGCCAGCGTGCCGGGTTCGGGAACGGACTGAGTAGGGGGCTCGAAGGTGAAGGTCTCCTGAGAGGCACCATAGACCGGTGGGGAGCCATCGGAACCTGGCTGGTACTTAACCATCGTGACGCCGATGATCCCGCTGCCTTGCAAATACTCAGGCACGCACTCGGGGCAGAATTGAGTGGGCGCGTTGAACTCAGCTAGAAAGCTAAACGTGCCCGGGAAGGTCCCCGGACCCGTGAACGCGGCGCTGCTAATGAGAAACATCTGTGATGCACTGGAATCATCACTTCCGGCCGAGAAGTTCTCTGAGAAACCAAAAAACGGATTCGTCGGAGTGTTAAGCGGGTTGCCGCTGTCGACGAACGTAAATGAGGTCTCACCTGAGAAGCCGTTGCCCGCATACGTAATACCGGCCCCAAGGTCAGAGGATTCGATGGTCGTCCCGCCGCTGGTGATTTGAAGCGGATCGCTCTCGGTCTGCGCCCAGACGGTGCCACTCGCCAGCAGCGCCCACGCCATCAAGGTTATTTTTCTCATCGGTGTCCCCTGGTCGTTCTTGTTGTCCAACCGGGCTTTCTTAACGCTCGTCTTACGCCCACGGGCGATTGGGAAACTGTGCGCAGCGTCACACATCGCAGCTGGTTGGGTGGAATGTTGATCGCTGGANNTAGTAAGACCCTTTGGGGGACGATGGCGCGACGATTCGCGCCATACCGCTCGCCTCGATAGCTCACGGCCGAGGACGTCGCCGTCCAATCTGACGCCGCTTCGGACTATGCCGGGCCGAGGCTCGACGATACTGCCTCATCACGTACCAAACCCACTTTAATCGGACGGAGTACTCGGGTCCGAGCTCTTCAATCACCTGCCTTCCGATGAACTCAGGGTGCCGCTTCAATATCTCGCCGATTCGGATTCTCGTAGCAGTCCAGCGATCAACATTCCACCCAACCAGCTTCTGCGCCGGACTACGCCTCGCACAAGCCATCCGAACTTTCTTCAAGTGCACCCACGCGCGCTGGATACCCAGGGGGTGCTCCAGCCCTAAGCTCGCTACCACCTGCTTTGCGGTGCAATCCGGGTGCCGCTTCCATATGGCCCGCACCCGAGCTAGCACCGCTTCGTTCTTTAGGTAACCTGGCGGGTGATGCAGTCCAAGACGACGCGCCATCCTCGCCAATTGCTGGCCCAGCCAACGGCTACCCGTCGGTGATTCAATGTTCCGCTCATTGAGCCAATCGGCTGCCGCGCGATAGGAAATCGGTCCACCATCTAGGCCCGGTTGCCGGAATGCCCACTCAATGTGCGCGCGATAGGCCTCGGCCCGTTCCAGAGCAGCCTTGCTTAACGCCGCCCTTCCCAATGCACTGACTCGACGCTGCCACGCCTTAGAGCGCAATTGCACCCCGAACTTTCTGCCTCTGCGCTTTGCGGCGGCAATAGCGACCTTAATGCGCTCCGAAATCATCTTGCGCTCCTGCTGTGCAAGCGAGGCATAGATA
>PMHN01000375.1 GCA_003156695.1 Gammaproteobacteria bacterium | reverse complement strand
TGCGTGTGTCCGAAAGCGTCGCGCGTGCCGGCGTCGGCGAGGAATTTGCCGTCCGCGTAGGCCACACCCTCCGAGGCGATGATTACGCAGTAGCCGTAGTCGGTGACGCTCTGGCGCACGCGTTCGAGGAAGCGCTGTCCGTCGAACGCTACTTCCGGGAACAGTATGACGTGCGGCGGCTCATCGGCGCCGCGGCCCGCGAGCCCGCCGGCGGCTGCGATCCAGCCGGCGTGACGCCCCATTACCTCCAGCACGAACACCTTGGTGGAGGTGCGGGCCATCGAGGCGACATCGAGCGCCGCCTCGCGCGTGGAGACCGCGACGTACTTGGCGACCGAGCCGAATCCCGGACAGCAATCCGTGTGCGGCAGGTCGTTGTCGACCGTCTTGGGCACGCCGACACAGGTGATCGGGAAGCCGAGCGAGGCGCCGATCTGTGACACCTTGAGCGCCGTGTCCATCGAATCGTTGCCGCCGTTATAAAAGAAGTAGCCGATGTCGTGCGCGCGGAACACTTCGATGAGCCGCTCGTACTCGGCGCGGTTCTGCTCGAGCCCCTTGAGCTTGAAGCGCGCCGAACCGAAGGCGCCCGCCGGCGTGTGTCTGAGTGCGCGGATCGTGGCCGCACTCTCGCGGTTCACATCGATGAGATCCTCGGTGAGCGCGCCGATGATGCCGTCACGTCCGGCATAGACCCTGTTGATGTGCCGGGAGCGCAGCGCCGTCTCGATCACGCCGCAGGCCGAGGCGTTTATCACCGCGGAAACGCCCCCGGACTGGGCGTAGAAAGCATTCTTGGGGGTGGGTTTTTTCATCGGCGAAGAATAACGCAAGGGGCCCGCGGCGCGCGCGTCGCCTGGCAGGGCGGGTGCGCTGGCGCGCCGCGGCAATGCGGCGCCGGTTTGACCGCGCCTGAGGCCGCCGGTAACGTGGCGGCCCTTGGTGGCTGTCGCCGCCAGCGGTCCAAAAAAGCTTAACAACCATGCGTATCGTCCTGTTGGGCGCGCCGGGCTCCGGCAAGGGCACCCAGTCTCAGCGTCTGGTGGAGCGTATCGGGATCCCGCAGATCTCGACGGGCGACCTGCTGCGTGCGGCAGTTGCCGGGCGCACGGAGCTGGGTCTGAAGGCCAAGGAGGCCATGGACGCCGGCCGTCTGGTGGATGACTCGCTGGTCCTCGGGATGTTCCGCGAGCGCCTCGGGGAACCCGACACACGCCGGGGATTCATCCTGGATGGGTTTCCACGCAATCTCGCCCAGGCTCACGCGCTGGCGCGCCTGCTCGAGACCCTGAAACGCCCCCTGGATGCCGTGGTGCAACTCGACGTCGACTACGCCGAGTTGGTGCGGCGCATTTCGGGCCGGCGCACGTGCGCGGATTGCGGGCGGGTGTTCAACCTGCTCACTTCCCCGGCGGCGGCGCAGAACGGGCCGTGCCCGAAGACCGGCGCCCCGCATCGGCTCATGCAGCGACCCGACGACAATGAGGCCACCGTGGCGGAGCGCTTGCGCGTGTATGACGAGAAGACGCGGCCGCTGGTTGATTTCTACCGCGCGCGGGGACTGCTGCGCGTGATCAATGCCGAGGGCGCCGTGAACGAGGTGACACGGCGTCTGGCGCAGGCGATCGGTGCGCCGCTGCGAGCGCCGCCCGTGCGCCCCAAACCAACACTCAAGCGTGTGGCAGGCAAACGGGCGGTGGCCCGCAAGCATCCGGTCACGACTGCGCGCGGCAAGAGCGCGGCTGCGCGCACGACGCTGCGTGCTCCCGCAAAGAAATCAGCAGTGCGGCGCAAGGGCGCGAAGGCCAGGGCGAAACGGCGCTAGTGCCGGCGCTACAGGGCGGCGAGCAGCTGCTCGCCGAGGATCGCACGCCGCCAGCCGTTCAGCACCGCACCATCGCGGCGGCCGTCGGCCAGCTGCTCGAGCTCCCGCCGGGTCGCCAGCACCTCGGGGACGAGGTTGAGTTCGGCCGCGACCGCCTGGCTTACGGCGCCGAGTTTCTTCACCAGCGCGGTCTTTGCCGGATCCGGGCGCGCGCGCGCCGGCAGCGCCGGCGGTGGGTCTGAAAGCTGCGCCGCCTCGACGCACGCCAGCAATTCGGCGCCCCGCCGCTTGAGCAGGCCCGGTGGCATGTCGGGTAACTGTGCCAGCGCGTCGAGCGTGCGCGGCACCTGCATGACGATCTCGCGCAGTACCGCGTCCTCGAGTATCCAGCCGCGGGGCCGGTCGTGCTCGACCGCGTTGCGCTCGCGCCAGGCGCCCAGCGCGCGCGCGAGGCGCTCACGCGCCGGGTCCAGATCACGCAATCCGCGGATACGCAGCCACGCCTCGTCGGGCTCGACGCTGAGCGCGCGCGCGTCCCCGAGAGCCGCGAGCTCTTCGCCGAGCCAGTCGAGCCGCCCGAGGCGGGCGAGTTCCTCCTGCAGCAGCTGCGCCAGCGGCAACAGATAGCGCACGTCATCCAGCGCGTACTCGATCTGTTCCGGTGACAGGGGACGCCGCGACCAGTCGGTACGCGTGTGTGACTTGGGAAGATCCTTGCCCAGCTTGCGGCGCACGAGTTCGGCGTAGCCAATCTGCGCCGGCAGACCCGTGAGGCCGGCGGCAATCTGCGTGTCGAACACCGGCCGCGTAAGACCCACAACCGGCAACAGCACCTCGAGGTCCTGCCGCGAGGCGTGCATGACCTTGGTCACGCCGGGCGCGGCGAGTAACGCGGCGAGCGGCGTCAGATCCGGCAGCACCAGCGGATCGACGCACGCCGCGGCATCGTTCCCCGAGAGCTGTACCAGGCACAGCTGCGCGCGGTAAGTGCGTTCGCGGAGGAACTCGGTGTCGAGGCCGATGCGGGCCTCACCGGCGAGCAGCGCGCTGAAGTCCGCCAGCGAGGCGGTGGTGGTGAGTACGGGCGGCAAAACGAAATTGGCGATGATCTGTACAATCCTTCGGTCGCGCATTATGCGCAGGCCCGCGCCGAAAGACATGCAGGATTTTGTCCGGCTCTTCACCCAGATCGCGCTGCTGCGTCGCGGGCCGCAGGACCTGCCCGCATCGCTGCTGCTACTGGTGCTGACGCTGGCCGGTTACCTGGGCGTGAATGCACTGGTGAGCGCGCTCTTGCCGCCGGTCGGTGGCTGGCCGTTGCAGTTGCTGGTCGACACGCTGTTCACGCTCGCGTGGTACGTGGCGCTGCTGCAGCTCGTCGGCCGGCCGGAGCGCATCCTGCAGACGAGCACCGCGGTGTTTGGTTTCCAGGCGGTGCTGTCGCCGCCGCTGATCGCCTCCGAATGGCTCATGCGCCGTTTCGGTGAGCAGACGACGTGGCAGCTGCCCATTGCGCTCGCGGGCCTGCTGCTGGTGGTGTGGCTGGTGGCCGCCAACGGCCACGTGGTCAAGGCGGCGCTCGAATGGTCGGGGACGGCGAGCATCATGATCGTCATTGCGCAGATATTCAGCGGCCAGCTGCTGCTGTTCGCCCTGTTTCCAGCGCGCCCATGAGTTCGCCGCGCCACCTGCACATTCTCGGGATCTGCGGCACGTTCATGGGCGGGGTCGCTGCGCTGGCGCGCGCTGCGGGCTTTCGCGTCACCGGTTCCGACACCAACGTGTACCCGCCAATGAGTACCCAGCTCGAGGCGCTCGGCATCAGCGTCACTGCAGGCTTCGACGCGGCGCAGCTCACCCCGGCACCCGATGTGGTGATCGTGGGCAACGTCATGACGCGTGGCCAGCCGGTGATCGAGGCGCTGCTCGATAGCGCGCTGCCGTACGTGTCGGGACCGGAGTGGCTCGCGCGCGAGGTGCTCAAGGACCGCTGGGTGCTCGCGGTCGCGGGTACCCACGGCAAGACCACCACCGCATCGCTGCTGGCGTGGATTCTCGAGTACGCCGGCATGAATCCGGGCTTTCTCATCGGCGGCGTGCCGGCGAACTTCGCGACCAGCGCCCGGCTCGGCGCGGCGCCGTTCTTTGTCATCGAGGCAGATGAATACGACACCGCGTTCTTCGACAAGCGCGCGAAGTTCGTGCACTACCGCCCGCGCACCCTGATCCTCAACAATCTCGAGTACGACCACGCGGACATCTACCCGGACCTCGCCGCGATCCAGCGCCAGTTCCACCACCTGGTGCGTATCGTGCCGGGCGGTGGGCGCATCGTGTGGAACGCCGCCGATCGGGGCTTGCGCGACACGCTGCAGATGGGCTGCTGGACTCCGCTCGAGGGTTTCGCCCGTACGCCGCGCCCGCAGGCGCTGTGGACAGCACGCGCGCTGTCCGGTGGCGAGGATTTCTCGCACTTCGAGGTGCTGGAGGGCGGCCAGCCGCGCGGCCGCGTGCAGTGGCAGCTCCTGGGCGCCCACAACATGGAGAACGCGCTGGCGGCGATCGCCGCCGCGCGCCACGCCGGTGTTGAGGTGCCGGTGGCGTGCGCTGCGCTGCAGGGATTCCAGGGCATCGCGCGGCGCCTGCAGGTGCGCGGCGAGGCGGCCGGCGTCGTGGTGTACGACGATTTCGCGCACCACCCGACCGCGATCGCCACCACCATCGACGGCTTGCGCCGCCGCGTGGGCCGCGCGCGGATCATCGCGGTGCTCGAGCCGCGCTCCAACACCATGCGCATGGGAGTGCACCGGCACACACTCGCTCCGGCGCTCGCCGGTGCCGATGAGGCGTGGCTGTACACGCCGCCGGACCTCGGCTGGGATGCCGCCACGGTCCTCGCCTCGCTGGGCGCCCGCGGGCACTCAAACGCTGACGTGCAGGCGCTGGCGCGCGATCTGGCGCGCACCACGCGGCGCGGTGATCACGTGCTCATCATGAGCAACGGCGGCTTCGGCGGCCTGCACGACAAACTCCTGGCCGAGCTGCGCCGCGCGCCCGCTGCGGGAGCGGCTGCGGAAGCGGATTAGACGGGCAGGCCGCGACTGAGCAGGTAAAGCGCCAGGTACTTGCGCCTGACGTAGTTCGACTCGATGAGTGCAAACACCAGCCCGCGCCAGCCATCGAGAAACCCGAGCCGCAGCAGATAGCCGCGCACGAAGCGCCACAGCGGGTTCATCAGCACGCGGGTGAGACCACAGCGCTTGCCGCGCGCGTACAGAGCTTGCGCCATGAGATCCGCGTACCGCGCCATGCGATTCTGGTGATCACTCAGACTGCGATAGGAGAAGTGCTCGAGGTGGCCGCGCAGCGCGCCGACCCGGCCCTGCACGCGGGTGTTTTCGTGGATCTCCTCGCCGCTCCAGCCGCCGCGGCGCCGGTCGAAGAGCCGCACCAGCCGGTCCGGATAGGCGTTCCCGTGGCGCAGGAAGCGGCCGAAATAATCGGTGATGCGTGGCACCGACCAGCCGGAAAAGCCCGCAAAACCGCGCGCCTTGAGCGCGGTAATCTGCGCCTGCAGCTCCGGGGTCACGCGCTCATCAGCATCGACGCACAGCACCCAGTCGTTGCGCGCCGCATCCACGGCGAACTGCTTCTGGCTGCGGTAGCCGGGCCAGTCGCGCTCCACGACACGTGCACCGAGCGCGGCAGCCAGCTCGCGGGTGTCGTCGGTGGAGTGCGAGTCGACGACCAGCACCTCGTCGCAAAAGCTCACCGAGCGCACGCACGCCTCGATGCGCTGCGCCTCGTTGAATGTGATGATGCACGCCGATAAGCCGCCGCCGCCACTCACCTGACCCAACCTCACCGTCGTTGCGCGTGCAAAGCCGTAGAATACCCTGAAATGAGCTCGGTCCTGTTCTACGACGCCGTGTGTCAGCAACCGTACGACACGCGGACCCTGCGCACGCAGGCGCTCGGCGGCACCGAGGCGACCCTGACACGCGTCGCCGACGCGCTCGATGCGTTCGTGATTCAACACAACCGCACGCAGGATTGGGAGCGCTACCGCAGTCCCCAGAGCCTGGCCGGCATCTCGAGCGTGATCGTCAACCGCGATTCGCGCGCCCTGCGAGCCGCGCACGCGCGCTACCCGCAGGCGCGCCTGTTCCTGTGGCTGCATGACCGAGTCAATCCCGGCTCCAAGCGCGCGCGCCGCCTCGCAGGCGACGCGGCCGCCCTGCGCGAGCTGTCGGTGACCGTGCTGTGCGTTTCGGACTGGCAGCGCGAGCGCGTCGAGGCGACGCTGCGCGGGCTGGGTATCGGCACGCAGGTGCCGGTGATCAGGATCTACAACCCCGTGGACGATGTGCTGGTCCCAGACGGCACGCCGGTGGATGAGCGCAAGCTGGCGTTCTTCTCCTCGCCCAACAAGGGGCTGAGGTTCGCTCTCGATGCATTCTCCGAGCTGCGTCGCCGCATGCCGGACCTGCGCCTGGTGGTTGGCAACCCCGGCTACAAGGAGCGCGGCAGTGCGCGCGCGCCCGGCGTGGAGTACCTGGGTCCGCAGCCGCAGACCGCCATGCTCGCCGAGGTGCGTGGCGCGCTGTGCACGTTCTTTCCCAATTTCGTGATCCCCGAAACCTTCGGACTGGTGTTCGCCGAGTCGCATGCCGTGGGCACGCCGGTCCTGACGCATGACTGCGGCGCGGCGCTCGAGATCATCGGCGATCCACGGCAGGTGTTGCCGCTCGCCCGCTCGTACCGCGCCTATGAGGCCCTCGCCGGGGCACTGCCGGCGCGCTGGCGGCGGGCGCCGGCGCGGCTCGCAGCGGCCGCCGGCCTGTTTGACGAGTACGGCGAGCGCATCCGTGCGTGGCGCGCGGGCGCTCGGCCGCAGGTGGGCCCCGATGCGCGTTTTCGCATGAGTCTGATCGCCCGCGAGTGGCGGCAGCTGTTGAGGTAAGTTCATGCGCGCCTTTGTCTGGTTCCTCGGCCTGGTAGCGCTCGGACTCGCGGCGATCGCGCTGTTTACCTACCCCGCGTGGCTGCTGCTGCATCCACACTTCGATTTCCCGTTCCACCGCATCGGCGAGCGCATCGGCATGCTGGCCCTGCTGGGCGGCTTTGCGGCGGTGGCGCGGCGGCTGAATCTCGCCGACCGGGCGAGCCTCGGCTACGGGTTGGCGCGCCGCGCATTCCTGCGCGAGCTCGGCGTGGGTGCCGCGCTCGGCTGCGCCACGATGCTCGCGGTCGTCGCGATCATGGGCGTGCTGGGTCTGCGCGACTGGACGCCGCTGGGCTTGTTGAGCGGGGGCGCGTTAGCAAAACTCATCGTGCAGGCGGCGCTGAGCGCGCTGACGGTGGCGCTGATCGAGGAGACCTTCCTGCGCGGCGCCATGCACACCGCCATCGAAAGACAATCCGGCCCGCGGATCGCCGTACTGCTGACCGCGGCGCTGTACGCCGCCACGCACTTCTTCGCCAGCTACCATATCGGCGCGCAACAGGTCACGCCGTGGAGCGGACTGGCGCTGCTGGGCGGCACGCTCCATGCGTTCGCAGCTCCGCTTACCATTCTCGATGCGTTCCTGGCACTGTTTGCCGTCGGCGTGGTGCTCGGCGGGGTGCGCGTCGCCACCGGCAACATTGCCGCCTGCGTCGGCCTGCATGCCGGCTGGGTGTGGATCATGCTCATCGCTCACGACCTGAGCGTGCCACGGCGCACGGCTCCGCTCGCCTTCCTGCTGAGTCGCTTCGATGGCTTCGTGGGTTGGCTCGTGCTCGCCGCTACCCTCGCCATGGCGGTGCCGTTGTGGCGCTTCTTTCGCGCCCGGACCCGCGGCGCAGCGTAGCCGGCAAAACCCACGCGTTTTGCCGGCGGTTGAGGATCGATGTCCGGCGAAAGCGCCGCAGGCGACTTTCGCCCAATCGTCTCAATTAAGCTGCTGCGGCTGGTAGCCGTCCTGGCGCAGCAGCTCCAGCAATCCCCCGGTCCCCACCAGGTGCAGGGTACCCACGACGACCAGAGTGTTGCCGTCCTTGCGCAGAAATTGCTCGATCTGCGGCAGCCAGTGCCGGTTACGGTCCGTTACCAGCGGGCGGTAGAGGGCGGGAAATTCCCCGAACTCCTTTGACAGCACCGTCGCGAGCCGCGCGGCGTCGCCGCGCCGCCAGGCTCCTAACACCACCAGCATGTCAGCCTGGGTATCCTGTAGCTCGCTCAGGGTCTGGTCCAGAATCTTCAGCTGGTCCGCGAGTGGCAGTCTCTCGAGGCCGCCGAGCTCCTCATCCACGGTTTCAAGTCCCGCGGTCGGCTTACCGTCGGCGCGTGCGCGCCGCAACAGCTGCTCCTCGACGCCCTGGTCAGGGTCGTAGCCGAGTCGCATGTACTCCAGCTCCGTA
Source organism: Gammaproteobacteria bacterium (assembly GCA_003156695.1). Classification (GTDB taxonomy): domain Bacteria; phylum Pseudomonadota; class Gammaproteobacteria; order Steroidobacterales; family Steroidobacteraceae; genus 13-2-20CM-66-19. Next base: position 9,637 of record PMHN01000375.1, on the reverse strand, counting down.
AGTTCCACCCCGATCACCCATGGTGTCTGGGTGTCCAGCAGGCTCATCGGCGCGCCGAGGCCGGATGCCGCCGCCGCTGTGCGCGCGTAACGCCGCTCGCCGAGCACGGCGCGCAGCGTCGTGTCCCCGGTGAGCGTGCCGTGCTGCTGCATCCAGCCGGCAAGCTGCTCTGGATCGAGCTTACCCAGGTCGAGCTCCATTACGAGGATGGCGGAATCCCGGTAAGCACGGTCGAACGCGTCCGGGAGGGCGGCGTTCTGTGCCGGCAGCAGGTGCACTGAGCCTGCGAGGTACACGGTGCCGTGCGCACCGCGCACGCTCCAAACGGGAGCCGCGGCGCGCGCGTGCTGCGAGGCGAGAGTCAGGCCGCCGAGGAGACAGAACGCGAGGAGCCACCGCTGTGCTGTTCGACCCACAGGACCTCCGTCAGCAGCGAGCCGTCGGCGCGCAGCTCAAGCGTGCGGTAGCCCGGCGGCCGCCGGTCCACCGTGAAGTCCTCGGCCTTGGGCATAAATTGCGCGCAGGTCGAAGGGGTCGCGAGCAGTCGCACCCCCTTGCGCAGTGAATCGTAGTTCTGGTGTACATGGCCCCACACTATCGCACGGACGTTCTTGTGCCCGTCGATCAGGTGCAGGAATTCCGCCGCATTGGTCAGCCCGACGCTGTCGAGCCAGCGACTGTCCATCGGCACCGGGTGGTGATGCAGGCAGACCATGCAGTGCCGCTTGCCGGCGCTCGCGAGCGCGCTCTCAAGACCGGCGAGCGCTTGCTCGCTGATGGCCCCGCTCGCGGAGCCGGGGACGCAACTGTCGAGCAGTACGATGCGCCACTGCCCCAGGTCAACAAAGCCGCCGAGTACGAACGGCGGCCCGGCGAGCTCGCGGCGCATGGCCTGCGGCTCATCGTGATTGCCCGCCACGCACAATACCGGCAGCCCCAGCGGCGCGAACAAGCGGCGAAAGTGGGGGTAGCCGGCCGCGTCGTCCTGTACCAGGTCGCCGGTCACCAGCAGCGCGTCCGGTGGCCAGTCGCGCGCGCGTGCGTGGCGCAAGGCTGCCTCGAGGGCCGGCAGTGTCGCGACTCCACGCAGGCACTGGTTTTCGCCACCGTACAGGTGCGGATCTGTAAAATGAGTGAGACGAACGACGCTCATAATGGAAAGCCTAGCAGAGGCTCCGCGAATCGCGCAGTGAACCAGGTCCTGCGGCGCAAGGCGTCACTCCTGGGCGACATGACGTGTTGCGCGTTCCCCCCGGGCAATAATGTGAAACAGGCCGCGCTGCCGGGCGCAATGTGCCTTAAGTCGCCCCGGGGCCGGGTGCCGGGGGAGCGGGGGCACTCGCCGGCACGAGCGGGGGCATTCGTTAACTTCGATTGAGCATCCGGCGCGAGTGGTGGAAAATGCGCGCCCCTGAGGGCGCGCGGCGCCTTAGGTCGCGCACCGCCCGCGCGCAAGAACCTGCACTGCGGCTATGAGCCGCCACTAAGAGGTGTATGACTACACGCCGTGAACTCGCCAATGCCATCCGCGCGCTTTCCATGGACGCCGTGCAGCGCGCCAACTCCGGACACCCGGGCATGCCGATGGGCATGGCGGACATCGCCCAGGCGCTGTGGGGCGGGTTTCTGCGGCACAACCCGGCAAACCCGCAATGGGTCGATCGCGATCGCTTCGTGCTCTCGAACGGGCACGGCTCGATGCTCCAGTACTCGCTGCTGTACCTCACGGGTTACCCGCTGACCATCGCGGACATCCAGCAATTCCGTCAGCTCGGGAGCAAGACCCCGGGCCACCCCGAGCGCGACCCGGCGCTTGCGATCGAGATCACCACCGGCCCCCTCGGACAGGGCCTCGGCAACGCCGTCGGGATGGCGTTTGCGGAGAAACTGCTCGGTACCGAGTTCAACCGCCCCGGCTTCAACATCGTCGATCACTACACCTACGCTTTTTGCGGCGACGGCTGCCTGATGGAAGGCATCTCTCACGAGGCCTGTTCATTCGCCGGCACCCTGGGACTGGGCAAGCTCATCGTTTGCTACGACGACAACGGCATCTCCATCGACGGCAAGGTTGTCGGCTGGTTTACCGACGACACGCCGAAGCGTTTCGCAGCCTACGGCTGGCACGTGGTTCCCGCGGTCGACGGCCTCAACGGGGAGGCGGTGAGCGACGCGATCCAGGCCGCGCGGGCGGAAAAGGACCGGCCGTCGCTCATCTGCTGCAAGACCATCATCGGTTACGGTGCGCCCCACAAGCAGGGCACGGCCGAGGCGCACGGCGAGGCGCTGGGCGTCGAGGAGGTGGCCGCGGCGCGAGTGGCGCTTGGCTGGCCGTACCCGCCGTTCGTGGTGCCGGACGAGATCCGCGCCGCGTGGGACCATCACAGCCAGGGCGCGGCGCTCGAGTCAGGGTGGCGGGAGCTGTTTGCGCGCTACGCGAGCGCGTTTCCGGAAGTGGCACGCGAGTTCGAGCGCCGTATGCGCGGGGATCTGCCCGGTAACTGGCAGGACACCAAGGCGCAGGCGCTGCAGGCGGCGCAAAAGCAAACGGCACCGCAGGCCACTCGGGCGTCCTCGCAGGCCGCGCTGAATGTCCTGGGTCCCGCGCTGCCGGAGCTCTTGGGCGGCTCAGCGGATCTGACGCAGTCGAACAGCACCCTGTTCAAGGGAGCCATCACCATCACGCCGGCGAAGGAGGTGGGTGACTACCTGCACTACGGCGTGCGTGAGTTCGGTATGACGACGATCATGAACGGCATGACGGTGCACGGCGGACTGATCCCCTACGGCGGCACATTCCTCGTGTTTTCCGACTACGCGCGCAACGCCGTGCGCCTCGCGTGCCTGATGCAGGTGCGTACGATCCTCGTGTACTCGCACGACTCCATCGGGCTGGGTGAGGATGGGCCCACCCACCAGCCGATCGAGCACTTGAGCAGCCTGCGCGCGATGCCGCACATGAGCCTGTGGCGACCGTGCGATGCGGCGGAGACGGCCGTCGCCTGGACACTCGCCATCGAGCGCCGGGGACCTACCGCACTGGTACTCACCCGCCAGGGTGTGCCGCAGCAAACACGCACGCCGGCGCAGCTTGCCAACATCGGCCGCGGCGGTTACGTGCTGATCGACCCCCCTGGAACCCCGCAAGCGCTGGTGATTGCCACCGGCTCGGAAATCGACATAGCGGCACAGGCGGTGAATGCCCTCAACGCCGCGGGCAAACGGGTGCGCCTGGTTTCCATGCCGTCAACGGAAGTCTTCGATGCCCAGGACAAGGCGTACCGCGAGAGCGTACTGCCGTCGGGCGTGACACGCCGCCTCGCCGTAGAGGCGGGCGCGACGCAGTGCTGGTGGCAGTACGTGGGCCTGGCAGGCCGCGTGTTCGGCATCGATCAGTTCGGCGCTTCCGGCAAGGGCGCGGATGTGCTCAAGCATTTTGGGTTTACCGCCGATAATGTCGGGCAACAGATACGCGAGTTGCTGGAGGAATGAGCGCAATGGCAATCAAGGTTGGCATCAATGGTTACGGGCGCATCGGACGCAATGTGCTGCGCGCGCTTTATGAGGGCAAGCGCACCGGCGAGCTTAAGGTCGTCGCGCTCAACGATCTGTGCGACCCGAAGGCGAATGCGCACCTGACGCGCTACGACACGGTACACGGCAAGTTCAACGGCGACGTAAAGGTTGACGGCGACTATATGGTCGTGAACGGCGACCGCATCCGCGTGTTCGCCGAGCGCGATCCGGCGAAACTCCCCTGGGGCGAGAACGGGGTCGACTATGTGCTCGAGTGCACCGGCCTCTTCACCAGCAAGGCCAAGGCCAGCGCCCACCTCAAGGGCGGCGCGAAGAAGGTGGTGATTTCCGCGCCCGGCGGTGACGACGTGGATGCCACCATCGTCTATGGCGTTAACCACAAGGTGCTGAAGAGTACCCACACCGTGATTTCCAACGCCTCCTGCACCACCAACTGCCTGGTGCCGGTGGTAAAGGTACTGCACGACAAGGTGGGCGTACTCGCCGGCATCATGACGACGATCCACTCCTACACCAACGACCAGGTGCTCACCGACGTGTTCCACTCCGACCTGCGGCGCGCGCGCTCGGCGACCATGTCGCAGATCCCGACCAAGACCGGTGCTGCCGCCGCGGTGGGACTGGTGCTGCCGGAACTCAAGGGCAAGCTGGACGGGTTCTCGGTACGCGTACCGACGATCAACGTGTCGCTGGTCGATCTGACTTTCACGGCGAAACGCGCCACGTCCGTCGAGGAGGTCAACCGCTGCCTGCAGGAGGCGGCCGCCGGCGGCCTCAAGGGCATCCTGGCCTACACCGAAGCGCCGCTGGTGTCGGTGGATTTCAACCACGACGCGCACTCTTCGATATTCGACGCCACGCTCACCAAGGTGATCGAAGGCACGCTGGTCAAGGTGTGCGCCTGGTACGACAACGAGTGGGGATTTTCCAATCGCATGCTCGACACCACACTGGCGTGGTCGCAGGCCACATGAAGATATTGCGAATGGCGGATACGGACCTGCGCAACAAGCGGGTCCTGATCAGGGAGGACCTGAACGTGCCGGTGCAGAACGGTGTCGTGACCAGCGATGCCCGCATCCGCGCCTCGCTCGCGACCATCCGCTATGCGCTCGACCAGCACGCCAGGGTGTTCGTCATGTCGCACCTCGGGCGCCCGCCGGAAGGGCAGGAGACCGAAGCGCTGTCGCTGGCGCCGGTGTCGGCGCGCCTCTCGGACCTGCTCGGCAAGCCCGTGCCGCTGCGCAAGGACTGGCTAGCCGGCGTCGACTGTGCGCCCGGCAGTGCCGTGCTGTGCGAAAACGTACGCTTCAACGCCGGCGAGAAGCGCGACGACGAGCAACTCGCGCGCCGCATGGCGGGCCTGTGCGAGGTGTTCGTCATGGACGCCTTCGGCACCGCGCACCGCGCCGAGGCCAGCACGCATGGCGTGGCGCGCTACGCGCCGGTCGCCTGCGCGGGGCCGCTGCTGGTGGGTGAGCTTGAAGCGCTGGAGCGCGCGCTGCAAAAGCCCGCGCGGCCGCTGGTCGCAATCGTCGGCGGCTCGAAGATCTCCACCAAGCTGACGGTACTGGAGTCGCTGCTGGAGAGGGTCGACCAGCTGATCGTCGGCGGTGGCATCGCCAACACCTTTCTCGCCGCCAGCGGTGTGGACATCGGTAAATCGCTATGCGAGACCGAGATGCTGGATGTGGCGCGGCGCCTCATGGACAAGGCGCGCTCGCGCGGCGCGGAGATCCCGCTGCCGACGGATGTCGTGGTGGCCAAGGAATTCGCCGCCACCGCGCACGCCGACGTGCGCGCGGTGGGCGAGGTGCGCCGCGATGAAATGATCCTCGATATCGGTCCGGACACCGCCGACCGCTGCAGCGCGTTGTTGCAAGCCGCCGGCACCATCATCTGGAACGGCCCGGTCGGGGTGTTCGAATTCGAGCAGTTCGGCGAGGGCACGCGCGCTATCGCGCAGGCTATCGCGCGCGGCAGGGCGTTCTCGCTCGCGGGCGGCGGCGACACACTCGCGGCCATCGAGAAGTACGGCGTCGAGGACGGCATTTCCTACATCTCCACCGGCGGCGGCGCGTTCCTGGAATTCGTCGAGGGCAAGACCTTGCCGGCGGTTGCCATACTTGAGGAGCGCGCCCATGGCTGAGCGACCGGCAGACGCGCAGCTGCGGCGCACCAAGATCGTCGCCACCGCGGGACCTGCGACCGACAATCTCGATGTGCTTACCGACATGATGCGTGCGGGCGTCGATGTCGTGCGTGTTAACGCTTCCCATGGCACCGTGGAAGATCGCAGGCGCCACCTCGGGCTGGTGCGTGCAGCCGCGCAGCGCGCCGACAAGTGCGTGGGTGTGCTTTTGGACCTCGGGGGTCCGAAGATCCGCATCGAATGTTTCCGCGCCGGCCGGGTGCAGCTCGCGGAGGGGCAGGTGTTCACCCTCGACACGCAGCTCGACGCGAAGGCCGGCACCACCGAGGTCGTCGGCGTCGCCTATAAGGATCTGCCGAAGGACGTCGCCGCCGGCGATACCTTGCTGCTCAACGACGGCCAGATCATCCTCGACGTCGAACGCGTCGGCGCCACCAGCATCGAAACCCGAGTGCGTGCGGGCGGGGAGCTCTCGGATCGCAAGGGGCTCAATCGCCAGGGCGGCGGCATCTCGGCGCCGGCCATTTCCGAGCGCGACCGCGAGGACATCCGCTTCGCCGCCGCCGAGGGCGTCGATTACCTCGCCGTATCCTTCGCCCGCGACGCCGCCGACATGCAACAGGCGCGCGCGCTGATGCGCGCCGCCGGCGGCGAGGCGCGCATCGTCGCCAAGATCGAGCGCCATGAAGCGGTAGATAACCTCCTCGGCATCATCGACACATCCGACGTCGTCATGGTCGCCCGCGGCGACCTGGGCGTGGAGATGGGGTACGCGGAGCTCACCGGCCTGCAGAAAACCATCATCCACGAGACGCGCACCCGCAACCGGGTCGTGATCACCGCCACGCAGATGATGGAATCCATGATCCAGAGCCCGGTGCCGACCCGCGCCGAAGTGAGCGACGTGGCGAATGCCGTCATGGACGGCACCGATGCGGTGATGTTGTCAGCGGAGACGGCCGCCGGGCGCTACCCGCTAAAGGCCGTGCAGGCGATGGCGCAGGTCATCGAGGGGGCCGAAAAGTACCAGCTCACCCATCCGCGCGCGCGGCAGCGCATGGCCGAGGGTGAGTTCCGCAGCACCGAGGAAGCGATCGCCAAGGCCGTGATGTACACGGCCAATCACATGAAGTTGCGGGCCATCGTTGCACTGACGGAATCGGGCGCGACGCCGTTGTGGATGTCGCGCATCCGCTCCGATATTCCGGTGTACGCCTTCACGAGCCACGAGGCTACGCGGCGGCGCGTGACGCTGTATCGCGGCGTTTACCCGGTGATTTTCGACGTAGCCAGCGCCGGGGACTCCGCCGAGAGCCTGTACCGCGCCCTGTTCACGCGCCTCCTGGAACTGAAGCTCGTGGACCGGCGCGATCTGGTCATTCTCACCAAGGGTGAGGCGTCGGGCGTGCAGGGCGGCACCAACTCCATGCAGATCCTGAAAGTCGCGCTGGACTGAGCTCAAGCTGCACACGTGAAGCGGACGCTGCAGTACCTCTGCGCGGCATGTGCGTTGCTGGCGCTGGCGGGGCTGCTGCTGGCGTACGGCGTGCTGCGCGCCTCGTTGCCGCGCCTGGATGGCACGCTGCGCGAGCCGGGACTCACCGCGCCGGTGCAGATCACGCGCGATGCGCTGGGTGTACCAACCATCACCGCGGCCAATCGCACCGATCTTGCGTTCGCGACCGGCTTCGTGCACGCCCAGGATCGCTACTTCCAGATGGATCTGTCGCGACGGCTCGCAGCCGGGGAGCTGGCTGAATTATTCGGACCCGTGGCGCTCGGCCAGGACGAGAACGCACGTCTGTTCCGCTTCCGTGCTCTCGCCCACGAGGTCATCGCCCAGGCAGCGCCGGAGCAGCGTGCGGTCGTCGAGGCCTACACCCGCGGGGTGAACGCCGCCCTCGCGCAACTCACCTCAAGACCCTGGGAATACTGGGTGCTGCGTCAGCCTCCCAGGGGCTGGGCTCCCGAGGACACGGTGCTGGTCGAGTACGCGATGTGGTGGGACCTGCAGGCGAATGGCCTGCGCCGCGAGATACAGCGCCGTGAGATCAACGCGCGGCTGGGCGGGGCCGAATGCGCCGGCGGCTGGAAGTGCGCCCTCGCGTTTGTGTATCCGGCCGGGACCAGTTGGGATGCTCCCGATGCCAGCGGCACCGGGTCGCAGGTGCAGGCGGCCGAGGTCCCGCCGCCCGCCGCCGACGTGCTGGATGTGCGGGACGCGGGGCCGGTCGAGCATCAGCCGGACACCGCACCGCCGCCGTCCGGGGGCAGCAACAGCTGGGCCGTCGCCGGACGGTTCACCGCGACCGGTGCGGCGCTGGTGGCCAACGATATGCACCTCGGGCAGCGGGTGCCGGTGGTGTGGTATCGCGCGCGGCTGCGCACGCTGTCAGGCGAAGCCTCAGCGCTGGATCTGAACGGCGTCACCCTTCCGGGCGCGCCGTTGCTGGTGGCAGGGTCCAACGGCCACGTGGCGTGGGGCTTCACCAACAGCTACGGCGACTGGGTCGATGTCGAGCGACTTGCCTGCGACGCTGACCCGCCGCGCGCCGTGCACACGGCCGCCGGGGAGGTGCCACTTAGCGTCGTGCACGAGGAGATCCGCGTAAAGGGTGGGCCCGCAGTGCAGTTGCAGGTGCGCACCGGCCCTGCCGGCGTGCTGCTGCGTGCCGATGCCGGCCAACACGTGTGTTGGTTTGGCGCGTGGCTGGCGCAGCTGCCGGCCGCCACCAACCTGAATCTCATGGCCCTGGAGCGTGCCGCGAACGTCGCCGAGGTGCTGGCGCTCGCCGCCACCGTCGGCATTCCGCACCAGAACCTGGTGGTGGGCGACGCTCAGGGGCACATCGCCTGGACCATCGCTGGCCGCATCCCCGAGGACACCAACGCGACGCGCGCAGGTGGCGCGAGCGCGTGGACCACCGCGAGCGATCAGCCGCGGATCATGGATCCGCCATCGGGGCGCATCTGGACGGCCAACGCGCGGGTTGCGACTGAGCCCCGCCAGCAGGAGCTCATCGGCGGCGACAAGGTGGCGCTCGGCGTGGAGTACGACCTCGGCGCGCGCGCCGGGCAGATCCGTGATGATCTTTTCGCGCTCGGCGGCAACCTCACTCCGGCAGACATGCTGCCCATTCAGCTGGATGATCGCGCGCAGTTCCTGGCGCGCTGGCGCGTGCTGCTGCTGTCGGTGCTCGACGCGCCTGCCATCCGAGATCACCCTGAGCGCGCAGAATTTCGCCGCCTCGTGTCGCAGTGGGACGGGCGCGCGGGGACCGAATCGGTCGGCTATCACCTGGTGCGCAGCTGGCACGATGGCACGCAGGCGGCGGTGTGGCAGATGCTGCTCACCGGACTCGGGGTGCCGCCGGCGGATGCTTACACTCCGCCGGCTCAGTTTGAAGGTCCGCTATGGCAACTGGTGAGGGCAGGGCCCCTGAATCTCCTGGCAAAGCGCTACGCCGGCTGGCACGAGTTCATGCTGGCGCAGGTCGACGCCACCAGCGTCGATCTGCTGCGCAGCTGCGGCGAACTCGCGCACTGCACCTGGGGCCGATACAACACCGTGCGGGTGCGGCATCCGCTGTCGCGCGCGCTGCCGTGGCTGGCGCCGCTCATCGACATGCCCACCGTCCAGTTACCCGGCGATCACGACATGCCGCGTGTGCAGAACGACGCTTTCGGCGCCTCCGAGCGCTTCGCCGTCTCGCCCGGCCACGAGACCGAAGGGTATTTGCACATGCCGGGAGGGCAGAGCGGACACCCGCTCTCGCCGTACTACCGCGCGGGATTCATGCAGTGGGCGCGCGGTGAGCCGCTGCCATTCCTGCCCGGCGTCGCCGAGCACACCCTGACACTCACCCCGCGCTGAGTCGCTGCGGCGGAGTCTGGCGCGAAAAGGTCTTTTCGGGGACGCCGTGAACCCGTCCCTGGAGGCTCCGGCAA
>PMHN01000308.1 GCA_003156695.1 Gammaproteobacteria bacterium | reverse complement strand
ATGACGCGCTGCATCCACTGCACGCGCTGCATCCGCTTCACCCAGGAGATTGCCGGCATCCAGGAGCTCGGCATGATCGGCCGCGGTGAGCACATGAAGGTGCGCACTTATATAGAGGGCACGGTCAACCACGAGCTGTCGGGCAATGTCATCGACCTGTGCCCGGTGGGCGCGCTGGTCTCCAAGCCCTACCGCTTCAGCGCGCGCGCCTGGGAGATGANNAACCTCTTCGGTCACGTGCTGCGCGGGCGCCTGATGCGCGTGGTGCCGCGCGAGAACGAGTCCATCAACGAGACCTGGATTTCCGATCGCGACCGCTTCAGCTACGAGGGGGTTTACAGTCCCGACCGCCTGGAGCACCCGCTGGTGCGCGCGGGCGCCGAGTTGAAGGAAACGGGCTGGGAAAGCGCGCTCATGCAGGTCGCGGAAGGGCTGAAGGCGCGGGCGGCGGAACTGGGGGTCCTGGTGAGCAGCTGCGCCACCGTCGAGGAGCTGTATCTCGCCGCGCGCATCACCCGGGGACTTAAGTCCCACAACATCGATCACCGCCTGCGGCAGCGCGACTTTCGCGATCAGGCCGCGGATCCGGTATTCCCGGGACTCGGCATGCGCATCGCGGATGTCGATGCGCTCGATGCGCTCCTCGTCATCGGCTCGAACCTGCGCCGCGAAGCGCCGATCCTGGCACACCGTGTGCGCAAGGCGACCGCGCATGGCGCGCAGGTGGCGATGCTGAACCCCGCGCTCTTCCCGTATCTGTTCCCGGTCAGGACCTACCTGACGTCGGCGCCGGCGGAGCTGGTCGCGGATCTCGCCGCGCTGCTCGCTGCCGCGGCCGCGGCTACCGGTAAGGCCGTGCCGGCGCACCTGGCTGCGGTGGTGAATGCCGCGCGCGTCACCGATGCGCACCGCGCCGCGGCGCAGGTACTTGCCGCGGACGGCAGGCGCGCCGTATGGCTCGGTGCGCTGGCCGCGCGGCATCCGCAGTTTGCCGACCTGCGCGCCCTCGCCGCCGCGCTCGCGCAGCTCACCGGAGCCTCGCTCGGTCGCATCACCGAGGGTGGCAACGCTGCCGGCGCCTACCTCGCCGGTGCGATCCCGCATCGCGAGGCCGGGAACAAGGCCGTATCCCAGCCGGGACTCCCGGCACGCGACATGCTGCACAAGCCGCTGCGCGCCTACGTCCTGATCGGCGGCATCGAGCCCTCGATTGACGCGCTGGATCCGCAGAGTCTCGCCATGATCGCCAGGGCCGAGCTGGTCGTCGCCATCACGCCGTTCGCGAGCGAGGAATTGCGGCGCGTCGCGCACGTGATGTTACCCATGGGCACCTTTGCCGAAACCTCCGGCACCTACGTGAACTGCGAGGGTGTGTGGCAGTCGCAGAGCGGCGCCGCGCTGCCGGTGGGCGAGGCGCGCCCGGGCTGGAAGATCCTGCGGGTGCTCGGCAACCTGCTGAATCTTGAGGGCTTCGACTACCAGTCCTCGGAAGAGGTGCTGAAGGAAGTGCGCCAGGCGTGTGCGGCCGTGGTGCCGGCGCCCTACCAGGGTACGCACGCGGTGACGGCGCTGACGCGTACCGCGCAGGGCGCGCGCGCCGGAGACGCCGCGACGGGCAGCGCACTTATCGATGTCCCGATGTACCAGGTTGACGCCCTGGTGCGCCGCTCGCCGTCGCTGCAGAAAACGCGCGAAGGCCGTACGCCGGCGGCGAGCTACTGAGGGCGACGGGTTCCTGATGCACAAGCTCAGCAACATCTGGCTCGCGCTCCCGGACTATGGGCAATCCACGGTATGGATCCTCGTCATCACCGTGGTGCTGATCGTCAGCGTGGCGCTGCTCACCCTGTGGGAGCGCAAGGTAATCGGCTGGATGCAGCTGCGCCGCGGGCCCAACCGGGTGCGCATTTTCGGTCTCGCACCCGGACTCGGGCAGCCGTTTGCGGACGTCCTCAAGCTCCTCATGAAAGAGGTCGTCGTTCCGACGAAATCCAACAAGTTCCTGTTCCGTCTCGCGCCCGTGATCACGCTGGTGCCGGCGTTCGCAGCCTGGGCGGTGATTCCGCTCTCCCCGACGGTGGTGGTTTCGAAGGCGGACGCGGGCCTCCTCTACCTGCTGTCGCTCACCTCAATGGGGGTATACGGCGTCATCATTGCCGGCTGGGCGGCGAACTCGAAATACGCGTTCCTCGGCGCCATGCGCTCGGCGGCGCAGATGGTCGCCTACGAGATCGCCATGGGCTTTGCGCTGGTCGGCGTCCTCATGGCCACGGGTAGCATGAATCTCGGCACCATCGTGCGGACCCAGGAGGGTGGGCTCGGGTCGTGGAATTGGTTCTGGCTGTTCCCGCTGTTCGTGGTGTACTTCATTTCCGGCGTCGCGGAAACCAACCGCGCGCCGTTCGACGTCGCCGAGGGCGAGTCGGAAATCGTCGCCGGCTTTCACGTCGAGTACTCAGGCATCGCGTTCGCGCTGTTCTTTCTCGCCGAGTACGCGAACATGATCCTGATCTCGACCCTGACCGCGGTGTTCTTTTTCGGCGGCTGGCAGGGCCCGCTGGAAGGTTACCCGGGACTTGCCGCCGCGCCCTGGTGGCTCGCGTGGCTCGGCGCGCCGAGTTTCCTGTGGCTGTTCCTCAAGGTGTTTTGTCTCGTGTTTCTGTTCCTGTGGTTCCGGGCGACGTTTCCGCGCTACCGCTACGACCAGATCATGCGCCTGGGGTGGAAGGCGCTGATCCCGGTGACGCTGGTATGGATCGGCGTGGAAATGCTGCTCGCCACCTATCACATCGGGCCGTGGTCGCGGCCCTGGTTTCATTGACGGGACGAAGCGATGGCCATGAATCCGTTCAAGACTTTCCTGCTGCCGGAGCTCCTGCAGGGCTTGTGGCTGACGCGGCGCACACTCTTCTCAAACAAGACCACGCTCAACTACCCGGAAGAGAAGACCCCGCAGTCACCGCGCTTCCGCGGCCTGCACGCGCTGCGCCGTTATGCCAACGGCCAGGAGCGCTGCATTGCCTGCAAGCTGTGCGAGGCGGTGTGTCCGGCGGTGTGCATTACCATCGACTCGGAAGTCGGGCCCGACGGCACACGCCGCACCTCCCGGTATGACATCGACCTCTTCAAGTGCATCTACTGCGGCTTCTGCGAGGAGGCCTGCCCGGTGGACGCCATCGTGCTCACCCGCATCCACGAGTACCACATGGAAAAGCGCGGTGAGAACATCATGAGCAAGGACAAGCTGCTCGCGGTCGGGGATCGCTATGAGGCGATGATCGCCGCCGACCGCGCGGCGGATGCGCCTTTCCGATGAGCGCGTGGGCCAACACTGCCGCAGCGGGAGGATACGCATGCTGATCCAGGTGCTGTTCTACCTCTTCGGCACCATCCTGGTGCTGGCCGCGGTCGGGGTCATCGTCTTCCGCAACCTCGTGTTCTCGGCGCTGGCGCTGGTCCTGTGCTTCATCACTTCGGCGGC
>PMHN01000154.1 GCA_003156695.1 Gammaproteobacteria bacterium | reverse complement strand
CGCTCCGGGAGGCTCGTTCCGCCGCGCCTGCTCAAAAGCGATGGACGCCCACACTGTGGCGCGCCGCACGTGCAGGCGGTTGAGTGTCGGGCCACTCAATTGCCGCTCATCGATCCCCTCTAGCAGTTCGCGACGCAGATCATCCAGGGATGCACGCAACGCGGGACCTAAGTTCGGGTCGATGCAATCCGGGCGGGTGAGACCAAGCGCGGCGTGCGCGCGCTCCTCGGCGCTCGCGGTGCGCAGCGAAAGCACGCGCCGATACAGCTCGCCCTCGTAACACACCTGCATGCGACCGTTGCGCTCGAAGCTGCGCATGTGAACCCCGAACTGCGCGACCACCTCCAGGTGCGCAGCTACGTCAGGGAGGCGCGACCCAGTGCCTGATGCCTGATCGGCCAGCCGCTCGGCCATGCGCGCGATGGCGTCGAAAGGCTCGGCGCTGAGTGCTCGCGTCGGTACGGCCTTGAGGTACGCGGCGCCGTAACTCACCCCAAGCGCCTCGGAGCCGGGGCTGTCGCGCAGGAAGCGCAACACCGCGAGCAGCGCGGGCGCGTCGCCCTGGGTAAGGCCAATCGAACGGGCGGCCTCGGCCTTCAGGTACCCGCCCCGCTCGCGCCTATAGTCGTAGACCTTCAGGTACCCGGGCCGCTCGCCGCGAACCTCAAGCACGTCCCCCTGCCAGAGCGTCGCCATCTCCGCCGCGCCCGAACTCGGCGCCGCACGCAGCGCGGCGTGATCCTGCACCACAATCGCGAGCGTCGCCGCGACGGCGAGGATCACTGCTGGCTCTCCGCCTGCGCGTTCTGCGCGCGTGCCACACTGCTACCCACACTCGTCGGGCTGCGTGCGCCCACGAGGTTGGACCCGATGAACTCGCCCGCGGCCGGGGTCGGAGCGATAATGACCTGAACCTTGTCGGAGAGCTTGTCGGCGAGGGTCTTCTGGATCAGCAGCGGGTAGTGCGCGAGTAAGGCGCCCTCGCGCGCCATCTGACCAGCGTTGGCCTTGCCAACCAGTTCCAGCCGGTAGGCTTCCGCGTCGGCGAGGGTTTGCCGCGAGTCCGCTTCACCTTTGGCCTCGATACGGCGCGCCTCAGCCGAGCCCTCCGCGGTGCGGATGCGCGCGACCTTCTCAGCCTCGGCCTCGAGCTGACGCTGCTCGATCTGCTTCTGCTTGAACGGCAGGATGTGCTTCATGGTCTCCTCCTGCGCGCGCGCCGCGATGACCAGCTCCTGGCCCGCAGCTTCGGCCGCCTTTTGACGCCGTGCCTTCTCGGCGTCGCCCTCCAGTTGCGTTTCCTTCACCTGGGCCTCCTTGAGCTGCAACGTGAAGCGCACCTTCTCGGTTTCGAGCTCCTCGGCGAGCAGTTTTTCCATTTGCACACGGTAGTCCTGCGGCAGATCCACCTGCCCCATGTCCACGCCACGCAGCACGAGCCCCATGGCTGCGAGCTTCGGCCCGAGTTCGGTCGTGATTTCCTGTTGGATCCCGGCGCGCTGGCTCGAGAAGATCTCCCGCACGGAATGTCGGGCTAGCAAGGGGTATGCGACCCCCTGCACCGCGGGGCCCACGAGATCGGCGTTCAGATCGTCCGNNTATCGATCGCCCAGCGCACCGTCAGATCAACTCCGATCGAGAGCCCCTCGTTCGACTGAAACGGAGCCTTCCCGGTCGCGCTTGCGCCTTCGATCGGCCGGTAAATCTGATCACCCGTCGAGTACCGACGCACCTGATGGATACCGGGTAGCAGCAGCACAGTGCCTGCCGTGTAGGCGCTCGTCGAGCCGTCGAGGAGGTTCATGCGCACCAGTACCTCGCTGCGACGTACCGTGGCGAACGGTGGATGAGCGTAGAGGCCGTAAGCGCACAGGACGAGCAGCGCTGCGATCACGAGGCGCGTGCGCAAGTGGCACCCGGCTGCAACGAAGCTGCGCACAGCCGCGCCTGATGCGACACCCAGCCGACCGAGAGGCCCGATGAGCACCCGCCGCAGGAACCCGAGCACACCGTCGAAGCGAGCAGACATACACCACACTCCTGTTGATTGTTGTACCGCCTCGGGTACAGGAGTCTGGCAGCCACTTGTGGCAAAGCCGTGGGGCAATCGTGGCGCGGAGTGGCTAGAAGTGCGCACGGGCCATTGGACTGGAGTGCCTACAGATTGGCCGCCCCGCGCACCGCACGGCCGCGGGCACACTCAGATGGAGCGCATCCCTTCGGCTACCTTTGCGACCTCGCGTAGAAACTCGTCATGCAGCTCGGGTTTGATTGCGCGGCGCATCGTGCTCTCGACGATCCCGGCCAACAGGATCGCCAGGTCAGCCGGAGTTCCGTCGGCGCCACGCACCGCCTCTATCAGCTGCGGCGGAATGTTCGTGCGAAATTCGTTGATGATCGAACCATTGCATCGGATCTGGCAGTCTCAGCCAGAAACTCTCTGAGTGCGTCCTGCGGCGCCGGATTGACGACATACACCTTGGAGCTGACCGGTGCGTCCAGTGGATCGCTCGCAGTCATCCAACCCAGCGCGACCATCTCCGTCCAAAGCTTGTCGTTATTGGACCCGGGGGTGGTTGTCAGCAGGGTCGGTCGCTCCGGGCGCAGCTCCGTCAGCGCCGCCTGGAGGATCGAGAGGTCCGCTGGCGTTGCGGAGCGGGCAAGCGCCTGGAGGGCTTGCCTCTGCTTATCGTTCATCGTTTAAGACCTCTGGATGTACGCGTTCCAGGTAACTGGGCGCCGCGCGACTGGGCTCGGCATGCCGGAGGATTCTACGACGCGCCGGAACGCAAAGGGGGCGAGTCTCGTCCATGTGGAGTACGGTGCGCGTGAGGAGTCGAGCACCACGAGATGGCGTCGACGTACGCTGCCATCATCGCAACCCAGGAGTGAAGTCGTGGCAAAGAAGAAGGTGGCGGACATCATCGTCGATGTGCTCCAGAAAGCCGGAGTTAAGCGCTGTTACGGCGTAGTCGGTGATACGTTGAATCATGTCACCGATGCGATCCGGCGCAGCGAGATCGACTGGGTGCACATGCGCCATGAAGAGGCCGGTGCATTCGCCGCCGGCGCCGAGGCCTACATGACGGGCACGCTCACGGCGTGTGCCGGCAGTTGCGGGCCGGGTAGCCTGCACTTCATCAACGGTATCTACGAATCAAACCGCAACCGTGCGCCGTTGGTGCTGATCGCGAGCCAGGTGGCGACCAATGAACTCGGGATCGACTTTCCACAGGAAGTCGAATTCAAGCCGCTTTACAGCCAGTGCAGCGTGTTCTGCGAGGTGCTCATCAATCCAGGCGAAGCTCGTCGGCTCGCCACCCTGGCAGCGCAGACGGCCCTCAACAAACGCGGTGTCGCCGTGCTGGTCGTATCCGGCGATATCTCGGCGATGGAGGTAGATGACGGTCCGGCCTACGCGGTGCATGTCCCGACGCCGGTAACGCGCCCCTCCGATACCGAACTGGATCGCATCGCTGCGTTGCTCAACGAAGGCGGCAAAATTGCGGTCTATGCCGGCGCAGGTTGCGAGGCCGCCCACGATCAGGTCGTGCGCTTCTGTGACATCGTGAAAGCGCCGATGGCCCACACCTCGCGTGCCAAGGACTATCTGGAGCCGGACAACCCGTTCAATGTCGGCATGACCGGAGTCTTCGGCTCGAAGGCTGGTTTCCACGCGGTGACGAGTTGCGACACGCTGGTCCTGCTGGGCTGCGATTTCGCATGGCGGCAGTTCTATCCGAAAGATGCGCGCGTAATCCAGATTGATCTGGATGCAACCCATCTGGGCCGGCGCCACCCGGTCGAGATCGGCGTTGTCGGCGACATTGCTGCGACGCTGCACGCGCTGCAGCCACGCCTGAAGCCACGCTCGGAGCGCGGTTATCTTGATCAGTGCCTGGGCCTGTTCCGTGAGGCATTGGCAGATCTTGACCATCAGGCCAAGCCAGGCGGCGGTGGTCTGATTCACCCGCAACAGCTGGTAGCGTTGCTGGATCATCACGCCGCGAACGATGCGATCTTTACTGCAGATGGCGGCAGCCCCATGGTCTGGCTGTTGCGGCATATCCGCGTCAATGGAAAGCGCCGCACCCTCACGAGCCTGTTGCACGGGACCATGGCCAACGCCATGTCCCAGGCGTTGGGGATCAAGAAGGCGATGCCCGGGCGGCAGGTGATTGCGCTGTCAGGCGATGGCGGCCTTGCAATGCTGCTCGGCGACCTGCTGACGGCGATTCAGGAAAAGATCCCGCTCAAGATCGTCGTATTCAACAACGGTACGCTCGGCTTCGTTGAACTGGAAATGAAGGTCGAGGGCCTCCTCAATGCCTTTACCGATTTGCAGAATCCCGACTTCGGCAAGCTGGCGGAGGTTATCGGCTTCCGCGGCTGGACCATCGAGCACAACGAGAAGCTGGAACCGGCCCTCCTCGAGTTCCTCGCACATCCCGGTCCGGCGCTGCTTGATGTGCACGTCAATCGCACGGAACTGGTGATGCCACCCCACATTGAGCCGGGCATGGTGCTTGGAACGATGTTGTATGGCGCGAAAGCCGTACTCAGTGGCCGCGCGCATGATGTGGTCGACATGCTCGAGTCGAACTTCCTCAAATGAAATCCGGCAAAGCNNACGCGGTTTGGACGATCTGATAGCACGAGCAGGACGCCGCCCTGAGACCTCTTAAGTCCAGAATCTGGATTTGGCCGCGCTTGTACTTGATTACCTTGCGCCGCTTAAGCGCGCTGGCCGCTTCCGTGACGCCCACGCGCCTCATGCCCAGCATGTGGGCCAGAAACTCGTGTGTGAGAGGAAATTCGTCAGACATGACCCGATCGCGGGTCATCAGCAGCCATCGTGCCAGGCGCTGGTCCGCTTCGTGAAAGCGGTTGCACGCGGCCGTCTGGGAAATCTGCGTCATCAACGTGTACATGTAGCGATATAGCGCTTCTTGCAAAGGAGCGTTACGCGCAAATTCGGTGCGAAAAGCTCCGGCCGACATGCGCAGCGCTCCGCCGCCGCCCTGCACCAGCGCGCGCACGCCCGAAACACCCATCCCAAGAATGAATGGCATCCCGGCCATTCCCTCATTGCCCACCATTCCGACTTCAAGCGATCGGCGCTTATCAACGGCCGTCAGCAAGGAAATAAGGCAATCGATCGGGAAGTAGACGTGCCGGATCGTCTTCCCAGGTTCGTAAAGCACTTGCCCGAAGTTCAGATTCACGAACTCCAGCGCTGAGTGCAGGCGCCCTGACTGTCTGCCGGAAAGGCTGGCCAGCACCGTATTCCTGAGTCCCTCCCGATTCCTTCCGGCGCGCGTGTTAATTTTCAGTGCTCGCGTATTTGTCCCCTGGTCGGTGAACGATGCGCCATTCCCAGATTGCTGCAGGTGTGCCACGGCAGTTTTAGGGTGACCTCACCAGTACCAAGGCGTCTGTGCGCTGCCGAACACGGCTGGCGAAATCAGCGCCCGGCCCGGCGGCGTACCTGGATCACCAGGGTTGGGCAAGCTCAGAAACCACCTACCACCTGCGTGGCCTAAGACTCGTTGCGCGCGCGCCTTAAGTTTGTACTAATGGCAACCCTGTTACGGTTCCGCGAAGCCTAAAGTGGACTCTGAATTCAACTCGCCGGTAACCCGACGGCGCTTCCTGGTTGGCAGCGCTCTGGCTGCGCCGGCCCTTGGGCTCCCGGGAGGGAGCACCGCCCGCTCGAATGACGCGTCATCCGACGCGATAGAGATGGTTTCCACGACCTTGCACATCAATGGGGAGGAGCACCACCTCCATCTGGATTCGCGCGTCACCTTGTTAGACGCTCTGCGAGAACATCTTGGTCTCACGGGGACGAAGAAAGGCTGCGACCGCGGACAGTGCGGCGCATGTACCGTTCTGATCGACGGACGACGCGTCAATGCCTGTCTCACCCTTGTCGCTACCGTCACCGGCCGCAGCGTTACCACAATCGAGGGACTTGCTTCCGTAGACGGACTACACCCCATACAGGAGGCGTTCCTCAAACACGACGGCTTCCAGTGCGGCTACTGCACACCGGGACAGATTTGCTCGGTAGTCGCGCTCTTGACGGAACTGAAAGATCAGACCGTGAGCACCGTCACTGCCGACGTGCGTCAACCACTGTCCTTCCCGGCAACGGACGAAGAGATTCGCGAGCGTATGAGCGGCAACTTGTGCCGCTGCGGCGCTTACCCATTAATTCTTGCCGCCATCCGTGAGGTCATGGACGGAACCGTACAACAGCCATGAATCCCTTCCAGTTCTATCGACCGACGGATGCCCATCACGCGCTTGAACTTGGTTCCGCGCCTGGGGCGCAGTTTTTGGGCGGCGGAACTAACCTCGTTGACCTCATGAAGGGCGGCGTCGCACAGCCGCGACGCATAATCGAT
Source organism: Gammaproteobacteria bacterium (assembly GCA_003156695.1). Lineage (GTDB taxonomy): Bacteria > Pseudomonadota > Gammaproteobacteria > Steroidobacterales > Steroidobacteraceae > 13-2-20CM-66-19. Next base: position 4,088 of record PMHN01000154.1, on the reverse strand, counting down.
CTCACAGGCCTGCCTTACGCGCGCGTGGAGCGCCTCGCCGATGGTGGCGTGAGGATCGGTGCCTTGGTCCGCAACAGCGACGCCGCAAACCACCCGCTCGTCCGCGAGCACTACCCGCTGCTAACGCAGGCATTGGTATCCGGCGCATCAGCGCAACTGCGTAACATGGCAACCGTTGGCGGGAACCTCCTGCAACGCACCCGCTGTAGCTACTTCACGGACACAAGCTTCACCATGTGCAACAAGCGTGTTCCCGGCTCGGGCTGCGCTGCCCGCGACGGATTCAACCGCATGCACGCCATTTTGGGTACAAGCGAGGCGTGCGTCGCGACCAACCCCTCGGACATGAGCGTAGCCCTCACCGCGCTGGATGCCGTAGTACAGGTGCAAAACCTCAGTGGGTTTCGTTCCATTCCCATGGCCACCTTTCTTCGGCTGCCGGGGCAAACCCCCGAGCGGGATACCGAGCTCAAGCCCGGCGAACTCATCGTCGGCGTCGACCTTCCCGCAAACCCGTTCGCGTCACATTCGATCTACCTGAAAGTGAGGGATCGGGCCAGTTACGCGTTCGCTCTCGTATCGGTGGCGGTGGCGCTCGATCTAGAAGGCGCACGCGTACGCGACTGCCGCGTTGTCCTGGGCGGGGTCGCCCCCAAGCCGTGGCGCGCGCTCGACAGCGAAGCGACTTTGCGCAATAGCGAATTGGATGAGATGGTGATCGGGCGGGCAGCGCAAGGCAGCACGAGCGGCGCACAGCCGCTCACTTACAATGCTTTCAAGGTCGAGCTGGCGCAACGCGCCGTGGGTCGCGCGCTGCGGAGGGCGGCGCGGATATGACGGTCGTCGGACAGCCCCTGGATCGCGTCGACGGAGCTTTGAAGGTCACCGGAGCGGCGACCTTTACGGCCGAGCGCGCCCTGCCACGAATGTGCTGCGCGAAGATTCTTTTCAGCACCGTGCCGGCGGGAACAATTACTTCGTTCAATCTCAATGCTGCGCAGCACGCACCGGGTGTTATCGCCATACTGACGCCGGACAACGCGCCCCGACTGCCACAGGGGGGTCGGGCGGGCGTCGAGCCGCCGGCGGGGCGGGTGCTGTCGCTGCTACAGGACCGGAGTGTTTCGTACAACGGACAGCCAATCGGAGTTGTGATCGCCGAATCACTGGAACAGGCGACGTATGCCGCCTCGCGCGTACGCGTAAGGTACGCCGTGACCGCGCCGCAACTAAGCTTCNNGCGCCCAAACCCACAGCCCAGGCAAAGCCAGACTACGCGCGCGGCGACTTCGACGCGGCGCTCGCTCTGGCAGAAGTACGCCTGGACCAGACTTATACGACGCCGATGGAGCATCACAATCCGCTCGAGCCGCACGCAACGGTGGCGCTGTGGGAAGGCGATCGCCTCACCGTGTACGACGCCACGCAATACGTGAGTGGCGTGCAGAAAACCCTCGGCAAAATACTGGGGATTTCTCCGGACCATATCCGCGTCATCTCTCCTTTCGTCGGCGGCGGCTTCGGGTGCAAAGGATCTGCGTGGTCGCACGTCGCGCTGGCGGCCATGGCCGCGCGCCACGTCGGGCGCCCCGTAAAGCTCATACTCGAGCGCACCGAGATGTTTGCGCCCGTCGGGAGCCGCCCCCAGACGGAACAGCGGATCATCATCGGGGCACGCCGCGACGGCTCGCTCACCGCCTTGTCCCACGCGGTGCTGTCTCACACTTCGGTCATAGAGGAGTACACAGAGCCGTCGGCCACGGTGACGCGGATGCTGTACAGCTGCCCGAACCTGAAGACGCAGCAGCGTCTGGTGTCCCTGAATGTCGGTACGCCGACGTTTCAAAGAGCACCGGGCGAAGCCACCGGCACGTTTGCGCTCGAGGTGGCTCTGGACGAGCTGAGTGTGGCTACCGGAATTGACCCGATCGAGCTGCGCCTGCGCAATTACGCGGACAAGGAGCCGGAGACGGGAAAGCCCTGGTCGAGCAAATCGCTGCGCGAATGCTATCGTGCAGGCGCCGAGCGCTTCGGCTGGGCACAGCGTCCGGCACCTCAGACACAGCTCCATGCCGATGACTGCGTGGGATATGGCATGGCGACCGCGACCTATCCGGTCAATCGCAACAAGGCTTCCGCGTCGGCTCAATATCTCGAGGACGGATCGGCGGTGGTCAAGAGCGGCTCCCAGGAACTTGGCACGGGTACCTACACCGTGATGTCCCAAGTGGCCTCCGATGCCCTAGGCGTGACGGTGCGGAGTATCCGCTTCGAACTCGGGGATTCCAGGCTTCCTGCCGCCCCGGTGTCGGGAGGATCCATGACATGCGCGAGTGTGGCGCCCGCGGTGAAGCTTGCTTGCGAGCGAGCCCGCGCGGAGCTGGTGCGCCGCGCCACGACCGGTGACCTGGCATTGCTTCACGGAAGCGCGGTGAACGATGTCGTGGTCGAGGACGGCTGGATATACGTGCGCGGCGACCCTTCGCGTCGCCTGCGCGTCGGAGCCGTGGTCGCCCAGGGGGGTGATCCCGTCATAGGCAACGCCGAAAGTGGCCCCGGCGCCGAACGCGACACCTACGCCATGCATTCCTTTGGCGCTGTGTTTGCCGAGGTGCATGTCGATCGGCAGCTTGGTCAGATACGTGTGCCGCGGATTGTTGGCCGCTACGGCGTTGGGCGCCTGTTGAACGAGAAGACAGGCACCAGCCAGCTACTGGGCGGTATCGTCTGGGGGATCAGCATGGCGCTGCATGAGGTGAGCGAGCTCGACCGCCGCACGGGGCGAATCGTGAACGCGAACCTTGCGGACTACCACGTGCCCGTTCATGCCGATGTCGGCTTGATAGACGTGGCCGTGGTAAGCGAGGATGACCCTTACGTGAACTCCCTGGGCGCTAAGGGCATTGGTGAAATCGGTATCACCGGCGTGGCGGCGGCGATCAGCAATGCGGTCTTCAACGCCACTGGACGTCGCATCCGCAGTCTCCCGATCACGCCGGACAAACTTCTTTAGTGCCGGTCGTTCGCAGAGCTTCCGGGTCTTCCTTACCGCTGGATGAGCCACCGTCCTGGTCCTGCTGCGTTCCGTGCTGACGCTGTCGCTCGCACTGCCAAAGCGTGCCCGTATTGCGCGTATAATGCTGGGCGTCATCGTGTTTGGAGGTGCGTCATGAAAGCGCTGTTTTTGTCCGCTCTGTTGATTCCATACCTCGTTTTGGCCGCCAGCGGCTCTCCCGATTCATCGTTCTATAAGGCGCTCGCGCAAGGAGGAATGGGCGAAGTAGACCTGGGTAAGCTGGCATCCACCAAGGCCGCGGATCCGAGCGTTAAGGATTTCGGGGCGATGATGGTCAAGGATCACTCGGCGGCAAATCAGGAGCTAAAAAGCCTGGCCGCCTCGAAGAGCGTCCCGTTACCCCACGGCCCAGGCGTCGCAGCACATGCAAAGAAGGCCGAACTCGAGGCGCTCTCTGGCAGCGCGTTCGACAAGTCGTATGTGGCGAATCAGATCAAGGCGCATCAGAGCACTGTAACGCTGCTGCAGAAGGAGATCTCTTCGGGCAAGGACTCGGACGCAAAGGCGTTCGCGCAGAAAGTCCTGCCGATCGTACAGTCGCACCTGAGCGCGGCCGAAAAGATTGCCGATTCACTCGGCATAAAATCCCATCAATGATCAGCAGCGAGTCGTCGCGCTCGTTGGGGCCCGGCGCTCATTGATGTGCGCGTCAATCGCACGGAACTGATGATGCCGCCCCACATCGAGCCGGGCATGGTGCTCGGCCCGATGTTGTATGGTGCGAAAGCCGTACCCAGTGGCCGCGCGCATCTGGAAGCGGTAAACCCCGGGCACTCGACGACGGCGCTACCGCTCCCGCAGTCCATCCAGCAAGGCCTTATGGAATGCCGCCGGGTCCTGAATCATTGGTGCGTGGCCTAATTCAGGGAATTCAAGCAACTTCGCATGCGGAATCAGCACCGCGGCCTGCTTGCCGAGCTCAGGATAATGGCCGAGGGTGGCACGAACTACGGGCGATGCTAAGTCCTTGCCGATGGCCGTCGTGTCCTTGTCGCCAATCATGAGCAACGTG
>PMHN01000252.1:7451-7609 GCA_003156695.1 Gammaproteobacteria bacterium | reverse complement strand
TCGGATGGCCGGTGCCGCAGCCAAGGTTCACCAGACGCCCTTCGGCCAGCAGGATGAGCCGCCGACCGTCGGGAAGGATGACGTGGTCTACCTGGGGCTTGATGTTCTCCCACTTGTATTGCTTCAGGCTCGCAACGTCGATCTCGTTGTCGAAGTGG
>PMHN01000252.1:340-7446 GCA_003156695.1 Gammaproteobacteria bacterium | reverse complement strand
TGCAGCGCGCAGATCGGATCGACCTCGGTAACCCACACCTGCGCCGATAGAGCGCGCAGCGCCTGGCCACAGCCCTTGCCGACATCGCCGTACCCGCATACCACGGCGACCTTGCCGGCGATCATGACATCGGTGGCGCGCTTGATCGCATCCACCAGCGACTCACGGCAGCCGTAGAGGTTGTCGAACTTGCTCTTGGTAACCGAGTCGTTGACGTTGATGGCGGGGAAGGCGAGCTTGCCCTCCTTCGCCATCTGGTACAGCCGCTTTACGCCGGTGGTGGTCTCCTCGGTAACGCCGCGGACGTGTCCGATGCGTGCCGAGTACCACTTCGCATCGGACTTGAGCCGCGCGCGGATCGCTGCGAACAGCGCCGCTTCCTCATCGCTCGCAGGCTTTGCGATCACCCCGGCGTCGCTCTCCGCCCGCACCCCCAGGTGCAAGAGCAGCGTCGCGTCCCCGCCATCGTCCAGGATCATGTTGGAATAGCCGCCATCCGCCCACTCGAAAATGCGGTGCGTGTACTCCCAGTAGTCAGCGAGCGACTCACCCTTCCAGGCAAACACCGCGGTGCCGCCCGCGGCGATGGCGGCGGCGGCGTGATCCTGGGTGGAGAAGATATTGCAGGAAGCCCAGCGGACCTCGGCTCCCAGCGCCTGCAGCGTCTCGATGAGCACCGCGGTCTGGATGGTCANNGCCATCAGGCCGGGCATCTCGGTCTCGGCGATCGCGATCTCCTTGCGTCCCCAGTCGGCGAGCGCGAGATCCGCGACCTTATAGTCGGCAGTGTTGGCAGTTGCTCTAAGCGTGGCGTTCATACTCGATACTCCGAAATGTACAGAGCGAGCGCCGTAATGGATGACACGACCCGCTGAGCCTGGCGAACCGCAGCACTGTGCCCGGCCCGTCGCAACGCTCCTCAGCAAGCGTGTTTGCCGCGATGCGGCTGCAATTTTTCCTCAGGCGGCGCGCATCCCCTTGGCCTCGGCGGCCAGCATCTGCGCAAGATCGGTGCGCTCCCAGGTGAATTCCGGCTCGTTGCGCCCGAAGTGCCCGTAGGTTGCGGTCTTCTGGTAGATCGGCCGCACGAGGTCGAGCATCTCGCGCAGTCCGTAAGGAGTCAGGTCGAAGTGCTTGCGCACGATCTGCGTCAGCCGCTCGCGCGACAGGCGGCTGGTGCCGAAGGTCTCCACCATGATGGAAGTGGGCTCAGCCACGCCGATCGCGTAGGACACCTGCACCTCGCAGCGCTCGGCAAGCCCAGCGGCCACGATGTTCTTGGCGACGTAACGCGCCGCGTAGGCGGCGGAACGGTCGACCTTGGATGGATCCTTGCCGGAAAACGCGCCGCCGCCGTGACGCGCGTAGCCGCCGTAGGTATCGACGATGATCTTGCGGCCCGTGAGCCCGCAATCCCCGACCGGGCCGCCGATCACGAAACGCCCCGTGGGGTTGATGTGGTACTTGGTGCGCTTGTCCACCCATTTGGCCGGCAGGATCGGCTTCAAGATTTCCTCCATCACCGCTTCGCGCAGCACCTTGGTGGATACATCGGGGCTGTGCTGCGTGGAAAGCACCACCGCCTCAAGGCCCACGGGCTTGTGATCCTCGTAGCGCAGCGTGACCTGGCTCTTCGCGTCCGGCCGTAGCCAGGCGAGCTTGCCGGACTTGCGCACCTGCGCCTGGCGCTTCACCAGCCGGTGAGCAAGCGTGATCGGCGCGGGCATCAGTACGTCGGTCTCGTTGGTCGCGTAGCCAAACATCAGGCCCTGGTCCCCGGCTCCCTGGCGACGCTCGTCCTTGCGATCCACGCCCTGCGCGATATCCGGGGACTGCTTGCCGATGATGTTGAGCACGCCGCAGCTGGCACCGTCGAAACCCATCTCCGAGGAGTTGTAGCCGATGTCGAGCACGGTCTTGCGCACCAGCGCTTCGACATCCACCCAGGCCGTGGTGGTGACCTCGCCGGCGACGATGACCACGCCGGTCTTGACGAGCGTTTCGCACGCCACGCGGCCGCGAGCGTCCTCCCTGAGGATCGCGTCCAGCACCACATCCGAAATCTGGTCGGCCACCTTGTCCGGATGGCCTTCGGAGACGGATTCGGAGGTGAAGAGATAGTCGTGCGCCATGTAATTCGTTCCGCTCGTGCCCGAGGTGTCAAAGACGTTCATTTTAGCCTACCCGGCGCCGCGCTGCCCACGGCTATGGCCACAGGCACAGCCGCCGCAGCAGGCTCGCTTAGCCTTTACTTAACCTTGTCTGACCTTGATCGACCAGCGCCGTACGGCGACGGCCGCAAAGATCGCTTCGACCACCCCGAATGGCCACGCGCCCTGGAGAAACCCATACACCGAGCCGAGCGCACAGGCAGCGGCGAACGCCAGGACGAACCACGGACTGCGATCCTCGCAGGCGTAGCACACGAGCATCGCGGTCACGGCAAAAAGGCCGAATGCGCTAAGGCTGTCCAAATGCGGTCGCGAGGCGCGCGTCGAACTCGGCGCGCGTAAAGCGATGATTCTGAGTGCCGCGCGACTCGATCTTGATGGCGCCCATGAGCGAGGCAATGTGTCCGGTGGTCGGCCAGTCAAGTCCGTGCAGCAAGCCGTGGATGAGGCCGGCGCGATACGCGTCCCCGCAGCCGGTCGGGTCCACCACCGCGCGCACGGTGGCGGCCGGGATAGCGAGCTCCCCGTCACGCGTGTGAATGGAGGAGCCGGCCGCACCGCGCGTGACGATGAGCGCCCGCACGCGCTGCGCGAGCTCGCGTTCGTTCCAGCCGGTGCGCTGCTGCACCACCTGCCATTCGTATTCGTTCACCGTCACCCACGCTGCCTGTGACACGAAGCGCGTAAGCTCCTCGGCGCTGAACATCGGCAGCTGCTGGCCCGGGTCGAATATGAAAGGAATTCCCGCAGCCGCGAATTGCGCCGCGTGTTGCACCATGCCCTCGCGCCCCGCGGGCGAGACGATGCCGATGGCGATGTCGCGCGCGTCGCTGACGTGATTCTCCTATGCGTGCTGCATTGCCCCCGGGTGAAACGCCGTGATCTGGTTGTGGTCGAGGTCGGTGGTGATGAAGGCCTGCGCCGTGAACTCCGATCCGACCACCCTGATGTAGTCGGCCGGCACGCCGCTCTGCGCCATCCACTCTTTATAAGGGCCGAAGTCCCGCCCGACGGTGGCCATGGGGCAGCCCACGTCCCCCAACAGCTGCAGGTTGTAAGCGATGTTGCCGGCGCAGCCGCCGTACTCGCGCCGCAACTGCGGCACCAGAAACGACACGTTCAGCAGGTGAATCTTGTCCGGCAGGATGTGGTTCGCAAAGCGGTCGCCGAACACCATGATGGTGTCGTACGCCATGGAGCCGCAGATCAGCGCCCGCCCGGGCCGCACCGCTGACGTCATCCCTTGGCGCCTGCCGCAGGCACGGCGGCAGCCGGGCTTGCCTTGCTGGCGTACATGAGCGCGACGCCCGCCCTGGCGATGTCGGTAAGGCCTGCGCCCTGGCGTTGCTCGTAGTAGCTGAGCATCTGCGCGCGCATGCGCGGCTCCCAATAGCGGTTGAGGTGCCTGGCGACTTCCGCCGACGCGGCCTGTGCATCCGTCGTACCGGCGAAAAACGCCCCGATTTCGTTTGCCATCTTGACGAGCAGATCAATGTTCATGGTGCATTACTTCAGCCGTTGAGGGTTTGCGTATACCACGTGCTGGTCGGCGCGTGCGAACGCCACCAGCGTAAGCCCGCACTGGCGCGCCAGCCGCACGGCGAAGGCTGTCGGCGCCGACAGCGCCACCAAGAGCGAGATCCCGAGCGTGGCGCACTTCTGCACCATCTCGTAGCTCGCACGGCTGGTGATGAGCATGTAGCCGGCGGCGAAGTCCGCGTGCGCGCGTGACAGCGCACCGATGGTCTTGTCGAGCGCGTTGTGCCGGCCGACATCCTCGCGCACCGCCTGGATTCCCTTGCCCGGCACCACCCAGGCCGCGGCGTGCACGCTGCCGGTGCGGGCATTGATGGGCTGCCGCCCCGACAGCTGCGCGATGGCGGCGTGCAGTTCGGCGGCCGTGATGCTTACTCCGGCCGGGACCGGCCCGCATGCGCGAATGGCGTCGGCGGCGCTCTCAGCCCCGCACAGCCCGCAGCCGGTTCTGCCGGCAAGATTGCGGCGCCGCTGCACGAGTTGCGTGAAGCGCTCCCAGGCAACGGTAATCTTGACGTCCGCGCCGGCCGCGCCCTGGATGACCTCCACCCCGCGGATCTCATCCGCGCGCGCCACCAGTCCTTCGCTTAATGTGAATCCGACCGCGTAGTCCTCAAGATCCGCAGGGGTCGCCAGCATCACCACGTGCGGCACCTCGTGATAGACGAGCGCCACCGGCATCTCCTCGGCGATCAGGTCGGTGGTATGCGTGAGCGCGCCGCGCGTCCAGCGCTCGACCTCGAGTGTCGCACTCACCGCGGCCGGCACCTCGATTGCGTCCGCGCTCATACGCGCCACGGACGCCTCAGGCGGGCGTCGGATCGTGCTTCCGATAGCGCGTGGGCCGCGTCAGCTCGCGATCGGCCTGCGCACGTTTGCTCCACGCGTCCTTCTGGTTGACCAGCACCACTTCGACCGCGGTCACCTTGTATTCCGGGCAGTTGGTCGCCCAGTCGGAGTTTTCCGTGGTGACCACGTTGGCATTGGTCTCCGGGAAATGGAACGTGGTGTACACCACGCCGGGGGCGATCCTGGTGGACACCTTCGCGCGCAGCACGGTATCGCCGGCGCGGCTGGTGAGCCCTACCCAATCTCCATCGCGCACGCCGCGCACTTCGGCGTCATGCGGGTGGATCTCCAGCACATCCTCGGCGTGCCACACCACGTTGTTGGTACGGCGTGTCTGCGCGCCGACGTTGTACTGGCTCAGGATGCGACCCGTGGTCAGGATCAGCGGGAAGCGGCTGTTCACCTTCTCGCTGGTGGGCACGTACTCGGTCTGCCAGAACTTGCCCTTGCCGCGCACGAACTGATCGATGTGCATGGTCGGGGTGCCCTCGGGAGCCGCGTCAGTGCACGGCCACTGGATGCTCCCCAGCCGATCCAGTTTCTCGTAGGTGAGAGCAGCGAAGGTCGGCGTCAGGCGCGCGATCTCCTCCATGATCTCGGAGGGGTGGTTGTAGTGCATCGGGTAGCCGAGCGCATTCGAGAGCAGCACCGTCACCTCCCAGTCCTGGTAGCCGCCCAGGGGCGCCATGACCTTGCGCACCCGCGACACGCGCCGCTCGGCGTTGGTGAAGGTGCCATCCTTTTCAAGGAATGAGGAGCCGGGGAGAAATACGTGGGCGAACTTCGCGGTCTCGTTGAGGAACAGATCCTGCACGATGACGCATTCCATGGACGCCATCGCCGCGCTCACATGATGCGTGTTGGGATCGGACTGCACGAAGTCCTCGCCCTGCACGTACATACCGCGGAACGTACCGTCGAGCGCCGCTTCGAACATGTTGGGAATGCGCAGGCCCGGCTCGCTCTGCAGCGGCACGCCCCACGCGTCTTCGAAGGACTTGCGCACCGCCGGGTCCGACACGTGCCGGTAGGCGGTGTACTCGTGCGGGAACGAACCCATGTCGCACGAGCCCTGCACGTTGTTCTGACCGCGCAGCGGNNCCCTGGCTGTGCTCGGTGACGCCCAGTCCGTAATAAATGGCGCTGTTACCGGCGCTCGCGTACAGGCGCGCCGCGCGCCGCACGTTGGCGGCTGACACGCCGGTGATACCTTCGGACGCCTCGGGGGAATTGCGCGCCTCGGCGACGAATGCCTTCCATTTCGCGTAACTGTCCGCCTCGCAACGCTCGGCCACGTAGGCGTCCTTCGTGAGCCCCTCGGTGACCACGACATGCGCCAGCGCGTTCAGCAGCGCGACGTTGGTGCCGGGCTTGATCGGCAGGTGAATATCCGCCACGACGTGCGGTGAGCGCACCAGTCCGGTCGCACGCGGATCGGCGATGATGAGCTTCGCGCCCTGGCGCAGACGCCGCTTCAGCTGCGACGCAAACACCGGGTGCCCGTCGGTGGGATTCGCGCCGATGATCAGGATGAGGTCGGCCTGCATCACCGAATCAAAAGCCTGCGTGCCGGCGGACTCGCCGAGGGTGTTCTTCAGTCCGTAGCCGGTGGGCGAATGGCACACGCGCGCGCAGGTATCCACGTTGTTGGTGCCGAAGGCGGCGCGCACCAGCTTCTGCACCAGGAAGGTTTCCTCGTTGGTGCAGCGCGAGGAGGTGATGCCGCCGATGGAATCGCGGCCGTACTTCGCCTGGATGCGGCGCAGCTCGCTCGCGGCGTAACCGATGGCCTCCTCCCAGGAAACCTCGCGCCACTCGTCGTGGATGTGCTTGCGGATCATGGGCTTCACGACCCGATCGGCGTGCGTGGCATAGCCCCAGGCGAAGCGTCCTTTGACGCAGGCATGGCCGTGGTTGGCGTCACCGTGCCGATCGGGCGCCATGCGCACCACTTCCACATCCGCGCCCTCGCCGCGTAGCTCGGCGTTGAGGCTGCACCCCACGCCGCAGTAGGCGCAGGTGGTTTTCACGGCACGTTCGGCCTTGCCCAAGCCAATGATCGATTTTTCGGTGAGCGCGGCCGTCGGGCAGGCCTCGATGCAGGCGCCGCACGAGACGCATTCGGATTCGAGGAACGACTGGTCCTCACTGGCCGACACTTTCGACGCGAAGCCGCGGCCCTGGATGGTCAGGGCAAAGGTCCCCTGCACCTCATCGCAGGCGCGCACGCAGCGCGAGCACACGATGCACAGCTCCGGATCGAAGGCGAAGTAGGGATTGCTCTCGTCTTTGAGCGCCGGCCGGTGCACGGCACCGGGTGCGTAGGAGCTCTTGGTCACCCCGACCAGGGCGGCCATGTCCTGCAGCTCGCAATGTCCCTCGGCGGGACAGCCCACGCAGTCGAGCGGGTGGTCGGAGACGTACAGGTCAATCACCCCGCGGCGCAGCTGGGTGAGCTTCGCAGACTCGGTATGGATTTTCATGCCGGCGGTGACCGTGGTGGTGCACGATGCCGGGTAACCCTTGCGGCCCTCGATCTCCACCAGGCAC
>PMHN01000252.1:0-311 GCA_003156695.1 Gammaproteobacteria bacterium | reverse complement strand
CCGTTTGCGCCGTTTGCGCCGTTCGGGTCCCGCGCAATCACCGGCGCCGGCGTACCGAAGTCCTTGTAGTCGATGGAAAACATGTTTCTCCTCGCTCGCGCTACTTGGCCCGCGCGCGGAAATCTTCCCGAAAATACTTCAGTGCGCTCTGCACCGGGAACGGCGCCATGCCGCCCAGGCCGCACAGGGAGCCCTGCACCATGGTGTCGCACAGCTCCTCGAGCAACTGCACGTTCCGCTCCGCATCAATCCCCTGGATGATGCGCTCGATCACTTCCACGCCACGCGTCGAGCCGATCCGGCAGGGCGTG
>PMHN01000248.1 GCA_003156695.1 Gammaproteobacteria bacterium | reverse complement strand
CTCACGCGATGACTCCCATGAGCGTAAGTCCCAGGAGCAGCACCGGTGCCGCCCCGGTCAGACTGTCGATCCGATCCATCACGCCGCCGTGTCCCGGAAACACGCTGCCGCTGTCCTTGATGCCCGCGAAGCGCTTCAGCAGGCTCTCCGTGAGATCACCGACGATCGAGAAACCGACCGCGGCCAGGCATAACGGCAGGAACACCACCAGCGGCACGCCGAACCACAGGCTGCCGCCGATGGCCACCAGGGCACTCACCGCGGTGCCTCCCAATGCGCCCTCCCAGGTCTTTCCCGGCGACACCTCGGGCGCCAGGCGGACGCGGCCGAAGCGGCGCCCGCAGAAAAACGCACCGATATCGGCGACCCACACCAGCAGCAGCACGAACAGCGTCCACTGCGCCCCGTGGGGAAACACGAGCCGCAACCGCACCAACGCCAGCCACGACGGCACCAGCGCCAGCACGCCCGCCGCCGCAGCCGCCCACGGCGTCACCCGCTGTGGCGCGAGCGCGATCCACAGCAGTGCCGCGAGCCACCACAGCACCGCAACCGCCAGTACCAGGTCGCGCCCCTGCGCGGTCGCGGACAGCTTCCAGGCCGCATACAGCAGCACCGCAACCAGCAGCACATACGCGGCGCGCAGCGCCGGCTGCGCCGCAAGCAGCAGGAACGCCGACCACTCCCACGCGCCGGCTAGCGCCAGCAGCGTAACTACCGCCACCGTCGCCCACGCCGGCAGCCACAACAGCACCACCAGCAGCGCTACCGCCAGGACGACCGCGGTCAGTATTCGCTTGCGCAGCGCCTCGGTCACGAACCGCGGCCCTGCACGGCGCCCAGCTGCGAGGAGGTGTGGCCAAAGCGCCGCTCGCGATTGCCGAAGAAAGTGAGCGCCGCCTCGAAGTCGGCGAGCGCAAAGTCAGGCCACAGCGTTGCCGTGAAATACAGCTCCGCGTAAGCGAGATTCCACAGGAGGAAGTTACTGATGCGCTGCTCGCCGCCGGTGCGGATCACGAGGTCCGCATCCGGAACGTGCGCGAGCGCGAGCGCCTTCGCGAAGCGCTCCTCGGTGATCTCATCCGGACGCAATGCTCCACTGGAACACTCTCTTGCAAGGCTTTGAGCTGCCTGGATAATATCCCAGCGACCACCATAGCTCACGGCCACCTGAAGCTTCAGCCCGGAGTTGCCCGCGGTACGTTCCTCGGCGGCGGCGATGCGCGCCTGCAGGCGCACGGGAAGATGTCTGCGCTCGCCGATGAAACGCATGCGCACGTTCTGGGCGTGCAGCTCGGCGATCTCGCGCTCGAGCGACTCTAGAAACAGTCCCATCAGGCTTCCCACCTCCTCGGCAGGTCGGCCCCAGTTCTCGCTCGAGAACGCGAACAGCGTCAGCGCACCGATGCCACGGCTGCCGCATTCCCTGATGCACATGCGCACGGGAGCAAGCCCGGCCTTGTGTCCGGCGATGCGGGCAAGCCCGCGCGCCTTCGCCCAGCGGCCGTTGCCGTCCATAGTGATGGCGATGTGCCGCGGAAGCGGGTTGGAAGCGGCGGCTGCCATCAGACCTGCATGACCTCCTTCTCCTTGGTGGCGAGCAGCGTCTCGATGTCGGCGACGTGCTTGTCGGTGAGCTTCTGCACGTCCCCTTCGGCGCGCCGCTCGTCGTCCTGCGAGACGAGCTTCTCCTTCAGCATCTCCTTGATGTCGTTCATGACGTCGCGGCGCACGTTGCGCACCGCGACGCGCGCATTCTCAGCGTCATGCCGCAACATCTTGGTGATCTCGCGGGGGCGCTCCTCGGTGAGCGGCGGCATGGGAATCCTGATCACGGTGCCGGCCGTCATGGGCGTAAGGCCCAGGTCGGACTTGAAGATCGCCTTCTCGATGGCCTGCACGACGCTCTTCTCCCACGGCGAGATCACCAGCGTACGGCCGTCTTCGACTGCAATGCTGGCCACTTGCTGCAGCGGCACTTCCGAGCCGTAGTAGTCCACCTTCAGGTGCTCGACGAGGCTCGGATGCGCGCGTCCGGTGCGCAGTTTCTTCAGGTCCGACTGGAATGTCTGTACGCACTTGGCCATGCGCGTAGCAGCATCTTTCTTCAGGTCTTCGAGCATGGTGCAACTCCTGGCCGCGCGCGCGGCTCACTCAAACGTAACTGCCGTGCCCACATCCTCGCCACGCACGATACGGGTGAGATCCCCGGAATTGTTGAGATTGAAGACGCGCAAAGGCAAGTGGTTGTCGCGGCACATGACGATCGCGGTAGCGTCCATGACGTCAAGCTTATCGGTGAGCACCTTGTCGAATGACAGGTGCCCGTAGCGCACCGCAGCGGGGTTGCGTACCGGATCGTCCGAATACACCCCGTTCACCTTGGTCGCCTTGAGCAGCACGTCGGCGCCGATCTCGATGGCGCGCAGCGCCGCGGCCGTGTCGGTGGTGAAGAAAGGATTGCCGGTGCCGGCGGCGAAGATGACCACGCGCCCCTTTTCCAGGTGACGCATGGCACGGCGGCGAATGTAGTCCTCGCAGACCTCGTTGATGCGGATCGCCGACATGACGCGCGCGTACATGCCGAGGCCCTCGAGCGCGTCCTGCATGGCGAGCGCGTTCATCACCGTGGCCAGCATGCCCATGTGATCCGCCGCGACCCGGTCCATGCCGGCGCGCGCCAGCCCCGCGCCGCGGAAGATGTTGCCGCCGCCGATCACCGTCGCGACCTGCACGCCCATCTGCACGATGTCCTGCAGCTCCCCGGCGATGCGCTTGATCACCGCCGGATCGATGCCGTAATCCCCACCGCCCATGAGGGCCTCGCCGGAGAGTTTCACGAGAATCCGTGCGTAGTGCGCCTTGGCTTGCGTCATCTGATTTCCCTCAAGTCTGCCGATGGAAAAAACCCCGCGCGCGGCGGGGTTTGGTCCTTGTCACCTAAGGCCGCCGCGGTCAGTGCCTGACCGGGGGAGTCGCGTTCTTCACCTGCGCCATGACCTCGGCGACGAAATCGTCCTGCTTCTTCTCGATGCCGGCACCGACCTCGAAGCGCTCGAACCCAAGGACTTCGGCCTTGCCGTCCTTCAGCAGTTTCTCGATGGTGACGTCGGGATCCTTCACGAACGGCTGGCCGCTCAGGGTGAGCTCACTCAACGCCTTGCGCAGCCGCCCCTCGACCATCTTGGCGACGATTTCCGGTGGCTTGCCCTCGCCCTGCGCCTGGCTCGTCAGGATCTCGCGCTCCTTGGCCACCACTTCCGCGGGCACCTGCGCCTGGGACAGGTAGCGCGGATTGCTGGCCGCCACGTGCATCGCCAGATCGTGCGCGAGCGTCGCGGCTCCGCCCCTGACCGCGACCAGCGCACCGATGCGCGTGCCGTGCACGTAAGCGCCCAGATGCTCCGGCGAGGACAGCATCGCAAAGCGCCGCACGCTGATGTTCTCGCCCAGCTTGCCGATCTTCGCCGCGATGAGCTGCGCAATCGACACGGTCTGGTCTTTGATGAAGGGCTGTTCCAACAAGCAGACTTCCTCGTAGAACTTCTCCATCTTGCCCGCAACCATCTTCTCGGCGATATTCGGGGGCTTGCCCGAGGCGACGGCCTGCGCGAGGTAAATGTCCTTCTCGCGATCGAAATCAGCCTTGGTGACATCTTCCTTGCGCACAAACTTCGGGTCGCTGGCCGCGATGTGCATGGCGATATCGTGCACCAACTCCTTGAAGTCCTCGGTGCGCGCCACAAAATCGCTCTCGCAATTTACTTCGAGAAGCACGCCAATCTTGCCCCCGGCATGGATGTAGCTCGTGACCGCTCCTTCGCTGGTCACGCGAGTTGCTTTCTTGGCCGCGACGGAGACGCCTTTCTTGCGCAGGATCACGACCGCCTGCTCCATATCGCCCTTGGCTTCCGTGAGAGCCTGTTTGCAATCCATCATGGGAGCTCCGGTTTTTTCCCGGAGATCCTTCACTTGCGTCGCTGAAATATTCACGGTAGTAGTGCTCATAAGAATCTCCAACTTAGGTTTCAAGGTTCCGCGGGTTTCACAGTTTCAAGATCAGACGGGGGAACTACCTGCGTCTGAAACCTTAAAACCTGAGAAACTTTGAAACCTTGCTTCTAACAAACTTTGACCCGCGCCGGA
>PMHN01000210.1 GCA_003156695.1 Gammaproteobacteria bacterium | reverse complement strand
CGGCGTAGAGAAATTCGGCGCCGTATATGCTCTTCCATTCGTAACTGCGACACCACGCCTCGTAGCACCCCGGCGCAATCGGGTGAGTCGGAGACCCCAGTGCCAGCAGGTACAAAATGAGCGCTTCGTCGTAGCCCTCCCAGTGGTAGGGCAGGAATCCGTGCTCGGGCCTCCAGCCGTGACACAGTGTGTCGTGACCCATTGAGCATCCAGGCCCAATCGACGCGCTCGTAAAGCAGCCTCGCGAGACTGCGGATCTCGATTTCGTGGCTGTCGCGACCATCGAAATACTCGGCTGCCGCCAACCCGCCTGCGATCAGGATGGCCTGTATCGATGCTGGAGAGCTCACAGTGCCACTCCCGTTTGCCGGTCTGCATGTTCAGGAAGTGATAATAGAAACCCTTGAAGCCGCTCGCGTCGGCAGACTCGCTCTGTTCGCCATCCGCCAGAAAGCGCAGCGTGGTGAGCGTGCGCAGCGCGGCTGCGTCGCGCTTGATGAAATTGCGGCGCGCGCCGACGAGATATGCCCCGAGCGCCATGCCGATCGCTGCGATGCTCGCTGGCCAGTGCGGCGCGGTCTTGTCCAGAACCAGGCCATTGCCGGGATTGGTTTCGTGGAGGAAGTAGCCGAAGGAGTTGCGCTGCAGCCGGTGCAACGTGCCGGCGTCGAGTAAATCACCGTGCGGCGCAATCATTGCGGTGCGGCGCCTACTTCTCTAGCTGTTTGCGGATCGAGAGCAATTCCCGGCGGTGCCGCTTGCCCGTCCTGGGATAGGCCATTTTCAGTCCCGCGATCGTCTCCAGGATAATCTGTGAGACGATCAGCCGCGAATTCTCCTTGTCGTCGGCGGGCACCACGTACCACGGGGCGTTGCGGGAGCTCGTCGCGCTCAGGCACTGCTCGTAGGCTTTCATGTAATCCTTCCAGAACTTCCTCTCGGTGATGTCGGCCTGGCTGAATTTCCAATTCTTCTGCGGATCGTCGATGCGGGCGAGGAAGCGCTTGCGCTGCTCCTGCTTCGAAAGGTGCAGGAAGAATTTGATGACGCGCGTGCCATTGATATGAAGGTGCTTTTCCAGGTTCACGATCGATCGATACCGATTGTGCCACACCGTCTTGTCGTGACGCGGCGCATCCGCAAGCCCTTCGCCATGGAGAATCTCGGGATGCACACGGACAATCAGCACTTCCTCGTAGTAGGAACGGTTGAAGATGCCGATCCGACCGCNNCCCGCGGCATCCATTCCCTGGAAGATCAGCAGCACGGCGTATCGATTCGCTGCGTAAAGAAGCTGCTGCAGCGAGCTGAGGCGCGCCACCTGCTTGCCCAGCAACTGTTGATATTGTGCCTTTGTCTTGTATACGGGCGCGACACACGTCGGCCACTTTCTGAGGCTAACCGTGTCTGCTTCGTGGACGCGAAAGTCCTGAATATTTATTTTGCTTTTCAGTCGATCCTCGACGGCGTTTTGGAAGGCGCGGCCACGGGAGCAGGCGAATGAGCCGCGTCGTTGTGCGCCGACGGCTCTTCGCGCGTGCCTTCGAATCTGCCTAGCAGCCAAATCAGGTAGATCGCAAACAGGATCGCCGATATCACGAGGCGCTGATGAGGGGCAGCAGCGTTGAGCGCCGCAACAGGCGAGGGGGCTTTGTGAGCAGTCCGGGGCGGCAAAAGCCCAATCAGGCGTGCAGCCATCGTGCCTGGGTCGGCGTCCTTTGAAGAGGCGACAGGCAGTGCCGCGAGCAGCAAGGCCAATCTATGAACGGCGGCTTCTGCGGGCAGACTCGCCAGCTTGTCAGCCTCCCGCCACGGGTCAAGATCCATCCGCCCAAGCAACGAGACAATGCTAAGCGGCAAGCCGTTCCGATCCTCACCAAGCGGAGCGAACAGGAAGTCGTCGAACTCTGTTCCAAGAGGCGAAGTTGAAGTGGGAGGGTTCATAATCGCAGGGTCCGCTGTCAGTAGCCCGGCGGTGGGCATGCCGGTGCAGGTTGGTTGCGTCGCATTCGGGCGCTGCCTTCACGGTGTCGCGCGAGCCCTGCGTTGTCCGCTAGCGTGGCNNGTTGTCCGCTAGCGTCGGCGCACTGATGCCAGTGAGTCGGTGCGCTGGCGTACCGAGCGGTGGTGAAGCCACACGCTGCAGGGCCATTAAATCCGCTCCCTTGGCGCGGGTGTGCGGAAACGCACCGACGATTCTCTGGCTTCCGACTAGCATTCCCCTGATCCATCCAGGCGCCCCGCAAGTCCGTGGGGCGTGGGATTGCCGAGGTCGCTCATGAATACACCACGCGAACCCAACGTCCGAACCCGATCTCCGCAGATGCTTGATCAAGCCCGAGGTTGGGCGCGCCAGCCCAGCGCGCCGAACCTACAGCGCCCTATTCTAACGCTCTATCCGAAAACGAACCCGCACGACCATCCGGTCTCGCCCACGCAACTGAGCGAGAGAACGGGCGAGTCAAAGCCTGCGACGTAAGGCTCGTCTTACCCGGCAGCGGCGAGGAACTCGGACGAAGCGAGTGGGTCTACTCTCACGCATCCTTCGGGAAAGCGATTCATAACAATTGCTCACGCGGATCAAACGAAACTGGATCATGGCGTCGACGCTGCTGAATCGCGCGCGGTTCTGGGAGCAGGAATACAGCCTGACAGCCCTGCTGGTGATGCTGGTGGTGACCCTGTTTGTCGTAACGCCGCTCGCGAGCAGCGCGATGATCGGCTCGGAGATCACGCTGTGCTTTCTCGCCGTATTGACGATTACCGGAGTGGCGGTCGTATCGGGCCGACGCATCGTCGTCACCGTTGTCATGCTGCTCGCGGCCGCGGGCATCGGACTGGACTGGGCAGCCCATTTCGAGCACCAGGTGCCGCTGTGGATCCTGGACAATCTGGTGCGCGCGGCGTTCGTTCTGATGCTGGCGGTGATCGTCACGATTCAGGTCTTTCGCCGCGGCAATGTCACTCATCATCGGGTTCAGGGTGCGATCTGCGTCTACCTGCTCGCGGGGCTGGCGTGGTCCTATGCTTTCGACATTCTGCGGGTACTCGACCACAACGCATTTCGCGTGGCCGACATCAACCAGGCCGTCCTGGCGCGAACGGGGATGCTTCGCTATTTCAGCTTTACCACGCTGACGACGCTTGGCTATGGCGATATCCTCCCGGTGAGTCCGTTCGCGCGGGCTTTGGCGACCTCCGAGGCCCTGTTTGGACAGCTGTATCCGGCGGTCATGATCGCAAGACTCGTCAGCCTGGAGATCCTGGGCCGTCGAGGAGGGGAACCGGCGCATTGAATTGCGTCGGCGGGCAGACGCTGCGTTGTCAGTGAGGATACGGTGGAGCCATGTGCGCCAGCGCACAGACCATCCACACGCCCACCAAGTAACGTCTAGCGTCTGAATCCAGACTCCCCAATGAACGTGGCTCGCCCCCCGAGCGACAGTTCGCCCGGATTCAGCATTGTTCCGCCGGCGCGGTTACACTCGCTGGCGGATTTTTTTTGCGGTACTAGGAAGCGTGGCGTTTCAATGGTTTGAAGCGCTTCTTGAAGTTTGGGCTCAAGAACTCCAGCAGCGGTAAGCCGTGTTTGCTGTGTTCCGCCGCGACCTTGATCGCAAGCAGGCCCGGAACGGCGATCACAACGCCCGCAATCCCCCAGAACCAGCCGCCAAACCAAAGCGCCAGAAAGACAATGACAGGGCTCAGATCCAGCCGGTGGCCGACGAGAAGCGGTTGCACGATCTGGCCTTCGATGGTCGCAAGCCCGAGATAGGTCCCTGAAACGGCGAACACACGACCCACGCTGTCAAAGGAAACGAAGGCAATGACGGTTAATACGACGAGGGTTGTGGCTGAGCCGATATAAGGGATGAAGTTCAGCACCCCAGCGAGAACCCCCCACAGGATGGGGTTTGGCATCCCCAGAGCCATCATCGCGAGGCCTGTTGCCAGTGCGAGGCCCGCATTTACGAGCCCAATTGTTGCGTAGTAACGCCCGACCTCACTGCGCACGGCGTCGATGACTTTCAGCACTTGGGTCGAACGTAAGTTGCCCGCGAATGCGGAGGTCATGCGCGCCAGCATGGGAGGGCCGCCCGCCAGGAAGAACAGCGTCAGGATAATGACCGTCATGGTCGCAACAAGTGCACTGCGTGTTTGCACGAGGAATCCTCCGGAAGCGCTCGGGGCGGCCGGCCCTTTTGCCTGGGCGGAGAGCGTGCCCGCACTTACGTCGGTCAAATGGTCGGCCCGATCGGTAACCGCATCGATGCGATGCAGCACGCGGGCCACGGGCCCGAGCTTTTGCGAAATGATTCTGACCGTCCGCGGAGCATCGGCGAGCCATTGCTGCGCAGGCGACCACAGTTGGTCCACCGCGAGTCCGATGAGTCCCAGAAAGATCACCAGAATGAGGGCGGCGCTCAAGCTGCGCGGCAGGCCTTTGCGGTGCAGCGCCTCAACCGGGCTTGATAGCACCAGCGCGAACAGTAGCGCCAGCGCGATGGGGATGACTACGGCGCTGGCGAGATACAGCAGGACACCGGACAAGCCGCACACCAGGAGCAACACGGGTATGGAACTCCTGGGCCTCCGGTCCGCATTCCCGGGATCACTGGCGTTCGGAATGTTCATCTTGATCCGCTTCTGAGAATTTCGTAGCAAGGTCCGCGAGGGAGTAGCAGAGCAGGACAGGCTCATCTTCGCAAGCATCTAGCGCCGTCGGCCTTGGTCGGGCACATGTTCGGTGACGCACAGACCGGCTGATGTTGCCCGAGTAGAGTTTGACGCCTGGGTCCAGGGTTCGGATTCAGCAGGTCCGCTGGCGCAATGTTCCACGCCGGCGGCCCTCTTTTTTTGTGGAGCGGTATTGCATCGCTCCAGCACTTTCGGCAAACCATCTGTACGCGCAACATCGAACAGGTCAGTTACCGGCGATCACGGCGCCCCAGGCGAGTACCACGCCGCGGTTCGGTTTTGTCGTTGGTCACTTATAGACGTGAATCGCTTGAACACGCCCGTCTTTGCGTATTGCCGCAATTACATTTCTGCACTGATCGTCGGGGCCGGGACCGGTCAGTTCAAGCTACAGTACCGTTCTGCTGCCGCTGCAGCGCCTACCGCAGGGCCGACACCGGGCAACGTGGTCAGTGCCGCAGCGCACAACAGACATATTCGATTCATGACCATGGGCATTCGACTTGGCTGGGCTTCCGCAGGTCCATTCGCGAGTAGTGCATCGAGGCGACACGTTCGTCCATGAACGTGTCGCCTCTCTGCATCAAACAGGGGCGTCTGCCAGCCGAGCCAGTGCGTCCTCTCACCCGGGTATGAACGCTAGCCGCTGAATGCCAGGCCTTCTGTACGCTGCCGTACGTAAGCAAAAAAAAGCGGGCAGCCCGGTTCAAATGGTAAACGGCAGGTCCTTGCCACCAGGAAGTTCGCCTTGCCACTGCATACCTAAGTACTGGCCCCGCGACCAACCTGAGACCCCGGAGGAACGGCCGGGTGAGGGCGCGGCAGCAGGCGATCGCTTTCCTTCTTGACCACGGCGTAACACTCGCAACATAGCCGTTCCAGTTGCGGCCGGTCCAGTACCTTGATTTGCCCGCGGCTGTATTCGATGACACCCAGGTTCTGCAACTTGCCGGCGGCTTCGGTAACGCCCTCCCGACGCACGCCGAGCATGTTGGCGATCAGCTCCTGCGTCATGGTCAATTGGTTGGATGATAGGCGATCAAGAGATAGCAGCAGCCAGCGGCACAGCTGCTGGTCCACCGAGTGATGACGGTTGCACACCGCGGTCTGCGCCATCTGCG
>PMHN01000313.1 GCA_003156695.1 Gammaproteobacteria bacterium | reverse complement strand
CGGGGCTGGCGCTGATCAGGCGCACGGCCGCCGGAAACACCTGCTCAAACGCACCCTCCGTGGAGGGGCGTACCGTGATCATCGCCAACTCGAGAATCATGTGGACACCCAAACCGCGCCCGACTGCGTGCGGATCTCGGCTGCATCAGTCACCGCCGGGAGCCCCTCCCGGCGGGAACCAAGCTACGACCTAGTGCGTCATCGGCGCGGGTACGGCGCCCGCGGCAGGTGCGTCCGCCGCCGGGTGACTCGACAGGCAGTCCTTCATGAAGGACTTGCGCGCATCGCCCGTCAGTGCCTTGGTCTTCGCATCCGCATTGCAGCTCTTCATCTTTTCCTGCTGGCTGCTCTTCTTATCCATCNNACAGACAGTCTTTCATGAACGCCTTGCGGTCGTCGCCCGTCAACGACTTCGCTTTCGCGTCCGCGTTACAGGTCCCCATTTTTGTTTGCTGCGCGGTCTCGTCGGCCACGGCGAACTGCCCTGCTCCCAGAGCCAGCACCGCGCCAACAGCCACGAGCCATATCGAACGTGTCATACAATCTCCTTTGCGAACAGGACGGGATAAACCACAACATGTTACCCCCAACACGGCTGGCTACTCCATGTCCGGGTAAGGACCCCTGCCACCCTCGGCGATAAAGCGGTCGATCCGGACCGTCAGCACCGGCAGCGGCACCGACCCCAGCTCCAGTACCGCATCGTGAAAGGCGCGGATATTGAAGCGCGCGCCGAGCGCGTGTTCGGCGCGGCTGCGTGCCTCGAGAATGGCCCGTTCGCCCAGGTAATACGACAGGGCCTGCCCGGGCCAGGTGATGTAACGATCGATCTCGGTATCGATCTCGTGCTCGGGAAGCGCGGTGTACTGGCGGAAATAATCCTGCGCCTGCGCCCGCGTCCAGCCTTGCGAATGGATGCCCGTGTCCACGACGAGGCGGGCGGCACGCCAGATCTGGTAGCCGAGCATGCCGAAGCGGTCATAGGGAGTGTCGTAGAGGCCCATCTCCAGTCCCAGCCGCTCGCAGTACAGCGCCCACCCCTCCCCGTAAGCAGACAGATAGCTCAGCTGGCGAAACGCCGGCTGATCCTTGTGCTCCATGGCAATCGGTATCTGAAATGCGTGTCCGGGCGCGGACTCGTGCAGCGTGAGCGCGGTGAGGTTGTAGAGCGGCCGGCTCTTGAGGTCATAGGTGTTGAGAAGATACACGCCCGGGCCAGCGCGCCCGGCCGTGTAAAAGGGCGCCAGATCCTCTGGCACGGGCTTGATGGTGAAGCGCGCGCGCGGCAGGTAGCCGAAGAACTGCGCCGCCTTGCCGTCAAAGCGCTTGGCGATCCACGCCGCCCGCATCAGCAGCTCCTCGGGGGTCCTGGCGTAGAAGCGCGGGTCGGAGCGCAGCATCGCGAGGAATGCCGGAAACTCGCCCTTGAAACCGCTCGCGTGCATCGCCGCGAGCATCTCCTCGTGCAGTCGCGCCACCTCGGCGACGCCCAGATCATGGATCGCCCCCGGATCCAGATCGAGCGTGGTGAACTCGCGGACCTTGCCGCGGTAGTACTGCTTGCCATCCGGCAGGTCGGCCGCGGCGATCGTGGTCCGCATCCCGGGCACATACTCGGTGCGCATGAACTTGAGCAGTTCCCGGTAGGCGGGCTGCACCACATCCCGGATCACGGCGACCGCCTCGGTGCGCAGCTGCGCCTGCCTGTCGGCCGGCACACCTGCCATCGNNCGTATAGAAAAGACTCGCTTCCGGGGTGGCCTCCGTCACCGCCGTGATGGAGCTGTCGCGCCCGTCCATGGTGACACGCGGCGGGGTAAAGCCGCGCTTCATGCCGGCGCGCATCTCGTCCATCTGCTCGTGGAAGTAGCGCGGGATGTCGCGCATCTGTGCCAGCCAGTGGCGATAGTCGTCGAGGGTGCGGAACGGCCGGCGTGCCGTGTAGCCGATATCCGTCCAGAAAGAACTGTCGGAATTGGCGGGCATTTCGAAGTCGCGGAAGCGCTGGTTGGCGATCAGCACGACGATCTGCGCCCGGTAGATATCGAAGTTCACCTGTTCCTTCACGGAGAGGCTCGCGCGCGGGATCGCATTGAGCTCACGCAGCACATCCTGCCAGTACTTCAGCCGCATCGCCTGCGCGGCGGGATCCACCTTCGGCAGGTGATCGGAGATCGGCCCGCTGCTGTCCTCGTCATCCGGAATCTGCCCCATGCGCCACTGCCACTCGCGCGTGTAGATCGCCCGCAGGCGTGCGTCGGCAGAGAGTGCGGGCGCGCGCCGGGCGCAGGCGCTCAGGCCCACGCAGGTGAGCGCGAGTGCAGTCACCGTCAGTGCCGCCGTTGAAACACGCATGGGACCCAGCATACTGCAATCGTNNAGAGCGGTTCATTGCTCGCGGGGAGCATACTGCAATCGTTGCGCACCGCCTCCGCCCCCGGTACAAGGACTCCTCAATGAGAGCAATACTCGCGATCAGTTGTGGCGCAAGCCTGGGGGCGCTGTTGCGCTGGTGGCTCGGCACGACGCTGAACGCACAATTCCCGGAGGTTCCACCCGGCACGCTGGCGGCCAACCTCATCGGCGGTTATGTGGTGGGGCTCGCGGTCGCGTTCTTTGCGACCTACTCGGCACTCTCTCCGGAGTGGCGGCTGTTCGTGATCACCGGGTTCTGCGGCGGTCTCACCACGTTTTCGACTTTTTCCGCCGAAATAGTCGGGCTCATGCAGCAGGGACGCCCCGGCTGGGCGCTGGGCGCCGCCGCGACGCATCTGGTGGGTTCGGTGATCATGACGTTCGCGGGCATCGGCACCGTTGCCCTGATGCGCGGTTGAGGTCTATGCAAGGCTCGTTTCTCAGATTCTACGTGCACGAGGGCCAGCGGCATCACGGGCGCCTGGTTTGGGAGTGGCTGCTCGAGAAGGCCAACGGCCTCGGCATCGGGGGTGGTTCGGCGTTTCGCGCCATGGCGGGCTTCGGCCGCCATCACGTACTGCACGAGAGCCGTTTCTTCGAACTCGCCGGTACCCTCACTGTGGAGGTGGAGTTCATCGTGACGGATGCGCAGGCGGCGCAGCTCATAGAGCTCGTGCGCGCCGAGAAGCTGCGCCTTTTCTACGCGTGTGTTCCGGCACTCTTTGGCGTCATCAACCCCGACTCCGCCGACCCGCCCGCACTGACGCAGCCTGACTAGTCAATCGGCCGAAATCGCAGGNNAAAGGCGTGACTTTGGCCGGCTTGCGACGGTGCCCGCGCTGTGTTCAGGTCCTGACTAGCGGCCGCGCTCGATGGTGTGCAGGGGCACGGCGGGCGAGGCGCCCAACACCGGGCGGTCAGCTTCCGGGGCCGTAAGCGGCTGGCACTCTTTCAGGGAAGCGAGGCAGCGCGCGGCAAGCTGCTGATACTCGCGCGTCCCGGTGGCCTTCCAGGCGATCTCCTCGGGCTTGAGTTCCCGCACGACGCGCGCCGGGATCCCCGTCACCAGCGTGCGCGGCGGTACGACAAAGCCGGCACGCACAAAACTCGCCGCGCCCACGATGGCCTCCTCTTCCACCACCGCCTCGTCCATGAC
>PMHN01000122.1 GCA_003156695.1 Gammaproteobacteria bacterium | reverse complement strand
CGGCCGCACCTGCTCGTGCAATATTCACCCTCTGTGCCGCCATCATCACGCGGCTAAGCAAGCCCCCGGGTGGGCCCTGACCCTCGACCCCTCAGGCACCGCAACCTGGACCACCCCCGCAGGCCGTCGCTACATCACCACACCCACCAGCTACCCCAGCTAGAACACGCGGCTCCAACGCCATCAGCGACTCGCGCCGCCTGCGCAGAAGGCAGCCTTTACCCGCATATAGATCCAATCCGCGGGCAGCAAACATACCCGTGCAGCATCTGATAGCGACCTACGGGTACGCCGCCGTGTTCCTGCTCATGCTGGCCGAATCGGCGTGCATCCCGGTCCCCTCCGAGCTCATCATGACCTTCGGCGGCGCGCTCGCGGCCGGCGGCGCCGGCGCGGGTACTTCCTCAGCCGCGGGCTTACCCTGCTTCGCAGCGAGCTGCGCCTGCAACCGCGCGATCTCCGCATTGCGGACATCGAGCAGCCGCTTCTGGTCGGCAACTTGCCCTTCGAGTTCCTGTACGCGGCCCTGGAGGCCGGCTTCGCCGCCCTGAGCACCCGGCGTCGNNCCCGCCGCAGGAGACTCCGACGGCGTCACCAAGTGCAGGCGTCCCGGCTGCTCTCCTGATGGAGCAGCGCTGCCGGCGCTACCGCGCCACGCCGCGTACTGGCGCCGAATCTCGGCGTTCGCTTCTGCGCCTGAAACTGCCGCCGCCGTGGCGCCATCGGGAATTCGCAGTACGCTGCCTGCGCGCAGCAGGTTCATGTTCTGATCGAAAGCGCGCGGGTTCGCCTGGTAGATGGCGACCATCCAGCCGCGCGTGCGCGCGGAGGCCGCACTGGCACCCGCGGTAGCGGCGGCAATCCCCGACAGCGTCTCCCCACGGCTGACGACGTGCGTCGAACCGGCGCTCTCCGCGGCAGTCGCGTTCGCCGGGGCCTCTGAGGGTGCGGGTGCGGGCGCAGGCGCGGCAGTGGCCGCAGGCACAGGCTGCGCCTCGGGTGCTGCGGCGGCTGCGGGTGCTGCGGGCGCAGCTTCGCCAGCGCGCTCGATGGCCCCCTCGCGCGTGGCGGCGCCGGTGGTTGGTGCCGTGACCGGCGCACTCGCCACTGCCGGCTGCGCTGGCGCGTAAACCGGCGGGTCGAGCAGCATGGTGTATTCGCGCACTAGGTGGCCGTGCGACCAGTTCACCTCCACGAGCAAGGTGACGAACGGTTCGGAGATGGGGTCGGTCGATTTGAGCTGGATGATCTGCCGGCCATCGGCCGTGCGCTCGGTGTGTACCTGCAGGCCGGCCAGGTATGCCGGCCAATCAAGACCGTAGCGCGCGAAGGTTTCCCGCGAGGCCAGCTGCGCCTGCACGGTGTTGACTTCGTCGGGCGCGACGTCGATGAGCTCAATCTCCGCGTTGAGCGGCGCGTTGAGCGGCGAGAGGAGATGGACATCTCCCAGACCTAAGGCAAACGCCGCTGACGGCAAGGCCAGCAGCAATGCCAGCGCCCAGCTTGAGCATTTGGCGACCATCAGGGCACCCCGACACGCATCATTGGCTAAAATATCGTTTTAAAACAGAAAGATGGAGCGTAAGTTGCAAGTCCACCACGAATCCGGCGGCAATATAACTTAAATAGCCCCATGGACCAAAGCGAACTGTGTCGCGGTTCGTAGTGGGCACCTGCGCGAACTGTGGCGTGGTTCGCGCTCTGGGGGCCTGGCGGCGGTGTGCGTGGCCCCGGCATCAGGCGCGCGGCGCGCCCGTGATGACCGGGGTAGAGGACTTCACGTCGGCATTCTGTCCGCGCTGTCGCAGGTAGTGGTCCATGAGCACGATGGCGAGCATGGCCTCGGCAATCGGCGTCGCACGCAGCGCGACACAGGGGTCGTGGCGGCCCGTGGTGACGATCTCGACCGCCCTGCCCGCCGTGTCGATGGTGCTGCCGGGCACCTGGATGCTGGAGGTGGGCTTGAACGTCAGGTGCGCAATGACATCCTGCCCGGAGGAAATACCCCCGAGCACGCCGCCGGCGTGATTGCTAAGGAATCCGCCCGGCGTGAGTTCATCGCGGTGCTCGCTGCCGCGCTGCGTGGCCGCGCGCGTGCCGGCGCCGATTTCCACGGCCTTCACGGCGTTGATACCCATGAGCGCATGCGCGAGGTCCGCGTCGAGCCGGTCAAACACCGGCTCACCCAGTCCCGGCGGCACGCCGCTCGCGACCACGGTCACCCGCGCACCGATCGAATCGCCCTCCTCCCGCACCTTCCAGATCAGCGCCTCAAGTTCCGCGACCCGCTGCGGGTCGGGACAGAAGAAAGGGTTCTGGTATGCGAAGGCCGGATCCTTAGGATCAAGCACCAGCGCGCCGACCTGGCTGAGATAGCCGTAAATGCGCACCCCGAGACGCGCGGCGAGGTAACGGCGCGCGATGGCGCCCGCCGCGGTACGCATGACGGTTTCGCGCGCCGAGGAACGTCCGCCACCGCGGTAATCACGCACGCCGTACTTCTGCTGGTAGGTGTAGTCGGCGTGGCCGGGGCGAAAGCGGTCCTTGATGCGCTCGTAGTCGCGCGAGCGCGCGTCGGTATTTTCGATAAGCAGGCCGATCGGCGTGCCGGTCGTGTGCCCTTCGAACACCCCTGACAGGATGCGCACCTGGTCGCCCTCGCGGCGCTGACTGACGAAATGCGAGGTACCACTGCGGCGGCGGTCGACATCGGCCTGCACGTCGGCCTCGGTCAGCGGCAGTCCCGGCGGACAACCGTCGACAACGCAGCCCATGGCCGGCCCGTGGCTCTCGCCGAAGGTGGTGACCGTGAAGAGTCTGCCGATGGTATTGCCGGACATGCCGTACCGCGCCCTTGTCTAACGGATGCTCGTGCGCCGCGCGCGTGTCCCGAGCTGCTCGTGCGTCAGAAGAAACACCCCACCTCCGCCGCGCTCGAACTGAAGCCACACGAAGGGCAAGCGGGGAAACGCGCGCCGCACTGCGCGCTCGGTGTTGCCCACCTCGACGATCAGCACTCCGCGCGGTCGCAAGTGCCGGCGCGCCCGGCGCAGGATAACCCGTACCGAGTCGAGCCCGGCGCCGCCGGCGGCAAGGCCGACGCGCGGCTCGTGCCTGTACTCGGGCGGCAGCGAGCGCAACTCGCGGCTTCCCACGTAAGGCGGATTGGACACGATGATATCGTAGGTGGCGCCCGCGAGCGCCGCGAAGTGGTCGGACTTGAGCAGTCGCACGCGTGGCGCGAGACGCTGCCGGCGCACGTTGATGGCGGCTACCGCCAGTGCCGCATCCGAGATGTCCACGGCATCCACCCGTGCACGCGGCAGGGCCCTGGCGCAGGCAATCGCAATGCAGCCCGAACCGGTGCCGAGGTCGAGGACGCGCCGCACCCGGTGTGCATCGATCCACGGAGCGAAGCGCCGCTCGATGAGTTCAGCAATGGCTGAGCGCGGCACCAGCACCCGTGGGTCGACGTGCAGTGGCACGCCGGCGAACCACGCGACGCCAGTCAGGTAGGCCGCCGGGATGCGCTCGCGGATGCGGCGCGTGAGAATCGCGCGCGCGCTACGCTGCCCCGCAGCTCCAATCCTGCGCCGCCCGCTGCCGGGCCCAGCCGGCGGTATGGCCGACAGTCCGAGCGCGTGCAGGGTCAGCGCCGCGGCCTCATCCCAGGCGTTGTCGGTACCGTGCCCGTAGAATACCCGCGCGCGCTGCAGCCGCCGGGCGCCGCGCGCGATGAGCTCGCGCAGTGTGATCTGCCGCGCCCGCGCCCGCGCGCGTACGGCGCGCGAACGGGTGTGAAATAATTCGCTCATGACAGCACGTGCCCGTTTGCTCCTCGCCGCCGGCGCCGTCTGCGCGGCGTTCGCCGGCTTCTGGCTCGCCCACCAACTTGACAGGGGCGCGCCCGAGCTGGCAAGCGGGACGTGGCTGCCGCAGGCAAGACCGGTGGCCGATTTTCGCCTGCTGGACGCCACCGGGCGGCCGTTCACCCGCGCGGATCTCATCGGAACACCAGCCCTGGTGTACTTCGGCTTCACGCGTTGCCCGGACGTGTGTCCGGCCACGCTCCTGAAACTGGCGCGGATCAGGCATGAGGCTGCGCTGCCGGACCTGCGGGTGTTGTTCGTCAGCGTGGATCCCGAGCGCGACACACCGCCCGTCATCGGCCTGTACGTGCATGCGTTTGATGCCACGTTTGAAGGGCTGACGGGTGATGCGGCCACGCTCCGCTCCGTCGCCACCAACTTCGGCGTCGCCGTCAACCGTGTCGAGCTGCCGGGCGGGGACTACACCATGGATCACTCGGCGGTGGTGTTCCTCCTTGACCGGCAGGCGCGCATCGCCGCCATTTTCACGCCGCCTTTCGAGGTGTCCGCGTTCGCCGCGGATTTACGGCGTGCGGCCCCGTACCTCGGTCGCCGCAAGGCGGCCACGACATGAGCGCCAGCGACCCGGATAGCCCTGGGGCGCGCGTCTTCGTCGCGCTGCAGTACCTGCTGCCGCAGCACCTGTTGTCGCAGCTGGTGCACTGGGTGACGCGCAGCCGCGTGCGCTGGGTGAAGAACGCGCTCATCGACAACTTCGTGGTCAACTTCCGCCCCGACATGAGTGACGCCGTGCAGGGTGAGCCGCTTGAGTTCGGGAGCTTCAACGAGTTCTTCACGCGCGCGCTGCGTGCGGATGCGCGGCCGGTGGATCCGGATCCCAACACACTGGTGTCGCCGGTGGACGGCACGATCAGCCAGATCGGCACGCTGGATGGTTCGTGGCTGGTGCAGGCGAAGGGCCTGGCGTACACGCTCGAATCGCTGCTCGCCGGGGACCCGTCGTGGACCGCGCGCTTCCAGGGCGGCGCCTTCGCGACCCTGTACCTCGCCCCTTATAATTATCACCGTATCCACATGCCGTGCGCCGGCTCGCTGCGCGCCGCCTGGTACGTCCCGGGAGCGCTCTTCAGCGTCAACGCCACCACCGCCGCCAGCGTCCCCGGACTCTTCGCCCGCAACGAGCGCATCGTGTGCGTATTCGAGGATGGAGCGCTGCAGTTCGCCGTCGTGCTGGTGGGCGCACTATTCGTCGGCAGCATGGCCACCGTCTGGCACGGCGATGTCACCCCGCGCAGCCCGCGGCGCGGTGCGCAGCTGCCCCTCGATGCTGCCTTGAGTCCGCTGACGCTGGCGCGCGGCGCGGAGCTCGGGCGTTTCAACATGGGCTCAACCGTCATCCTGCTGCTGCCGCCCGGACGCGGATCGTGGCTGCCGGCGCTCACCCCGGGTAGCTCGATCCGGGTCGGCCAGGCGCTTGCCCGCCTGACATGAGCGCGGACGGTGCGGACTGGCGCCCGAGCGCAACCCCAGCACGCCTGAAGGCGCGCGCTGCGCTGCTGGCGCGCACGCGCGGGTTCTTCGCGGCACGCGGCGTGCTCGAAGTCGACACGCCGCTCGTCGTGAATGCGCCGGTGAGCGATGTGCACATCCACTCGGCGACCGTGCATCTGGAGCACGCCGCAGGTGCGCAGTTGTTTCTGCACACCTCGCCCGAGTACGCCATGAAAAGGTTGCTCGCCGCCGGCAGCGGGGACATTTACCAGATCTGCCACGTGGTGCGCAGCTTCGAGCACGGCCGCCTGCATAACCCGGAGTTCACCCTCATCGAGTGGTACCGCCTGGGACTGACGCCCGATGAGCTCATGGACGAAGTGGCGGCGCTGGTGCGGGACCTGCTGGGGAGTCCCGGTGCGAGACGTGCCGAGGAGCGCCTGAGCTACCGCGAAGCCTTCTTGCGCGAGCTGGCGCTGGATCCCCTTGCCGCAAGCCTCGCCGAACTGGTGCAGGCGGCTGCGCCGCTCGGCTTCGACCCGGCAACCATTGCTGGCAGCGCCGCGGGCAGCGACGCGCAGCGTGATGAGTTGCTCGAGCTTCTCATGGGCGCACTCGTGGGGCCGCGGCTTGGGGCTGGCACGCTGACTTTCGTCCACGGCTATCCGGCGACCCAGGCGGCGCTGGCACGCCTCGACCCGCGCGATCCGCGCACCGCGCGCCGCTTCGAGCTCTACTGCGACGGTATTGAGCTTGCGAACGGCTTTCACGAACTCGCGAACGCGGGCGAGCAACGCGCGCGCTTCGAGCAGGACAACAGCGAGCGGCGGCGTACGGGGTTGCCGGTGCACCCGTCCGACGAGCGCCTGCTGGCCGCGCTCGCCGCAGGCTTGCCCGATTGCGCGGGCGTTGCGCTGGGGTTCGACCGTACGCTCATGCTTGCCACCGGCGCGACGCACATCGACGAGGTGCTGGCGTTCCCGACCGGGCGCGCGTGAGCGGGAGCTGCTCGCGGTACAGGATCTGGCGCTACAGGATGAGCAGATGCTGGGGCCGCGCGCCCGGAATGGCCTCAAGCGCGATGCCCTGATCGAATGTCACGAACCGCCCCTTATGGGTTACGGCCAGCGCCAGCAGGTACAGATCCGTGAGCTGACTGGAGGTTCTGATGCGTGCGGTATTGGCGAACAACGGATCGCAGAGACTGATGTCGTCAGGCCAGAACTGGTGGACCGCGCTATCGCAGGCGCCCCCGAGCCGCCTCGTTACCGCCTCCACGGGCAGAGCGTTCGGATAGCCGGGATTCGCCATGATGCGAATACAGCCGTTTTGCGTGATGGGGCACGACGACCAGCCGCCCTTCGCGTGCTTCGCAAACCAGTCCATCGCGGGTTCGTGTAGCGTGTGATCCGGGTCCAACAGGGCGATCAGCACGGTCACGTCGAGGAGCGAGCGCATCAGCCGCCGTCTTCGTCGCGCAGGTTGTCGATCAGCTCGTTGGTGACGACGCCGCCACGGCGGGCAAACGGTCTCAGGCCGTAAACCGCTTTGGGCTCCTTCACCGACCCGGCATCGGCCGTCAGCGGGCCGGGCGGCGCGGTCAGCGCGCGCCGCGCGAGATCTGAGATCACCTCGCCAGCGGTTCGCTTTTCGCGCCGCGCTCTTTCCTTAGCCGCCTGCAATACGTCATCGGCGATATCGAGAGTGGTACGCATGCATCAGATGCTATTGCATCACGCATCAGATGTACAGACGTTCCCTACACCCCCGGCTTATGTCATCAGGCCGGAATGAGCACGCTAGAATGTTCTTCGCCCCGCACCGCCCGGTGACCGATCGATGAGCTACACGGCCAAACGCTACGACTTCCAGGACAAGCCTAAGGACTATGCCCGGCTGCGCGCGGAACTTGCGGCTTTGCTTGCCGACGAGCACGACCTGATCGCCAACGCCGCCAATACCTGCGCGCTCATTTTTGACGCGCTGCCGGAGCTCAACTGGGCGGGCTTTTACTTTCTGAGGGGCGGCGAACTGGTCGTCGGCCCCTTCCAGGGCAAGCCCGCCTGCGTGCGCATCGCGTTGGGCCACGGGGTGTGCGGCACGGCCGCCGAGCGGCGGCGGACCCTCCTGGTGCCCGACGTGCACGAGTTTCCCGGTCACATCGCCTGCGACACCACCTCGCGCTCCGAGATAGTCGTGCCGCTCATCAGCGCCGACGCACTCTTCGGCGTGCTCGATATCGACAGCCCGCGCCCGGGACGCTTCGATGAAGCCGACGCGCGCGGCCTGGAGTCCCTGGCTGCGCAGTTCGTGGCGGCCGCCGGCCACGCCGCACCACCTTCACGCCCGTGACAGGCCCCGCGACGACCCCCGCACGGCTCTCGCCGCGCGGGCTGGCGGCGGCGACCGCGGCCTTTGCGATCTGGGGACTGTTCCCGGTCTACCTGCACCCGCTGCACGAGGTGCCAGCGATCCAGGTGATTGCACACCGCATTACGTGGTCGTGCGTATTCATCCTCGTGTGGCTCTCGGTGCGCGGCGAGCTCTCGCGGCTAACGTCCACTCTCGGCAAGCCGCAGCTGGTGGCGCCGCTTACCGTGACGGCGTTGCTCATCAGCTGCAACTGGCTGGTCTATGTCTGGAGCGTGACCCATGAGCACATCGTCGACACGAGTCTGGGTTACTACATCAACCCGCTGATGAATGTCGTGCTGGGAGTGTTGGTCCTGCACGAGCGGCTGAACCGCGCCCAGTGGGTCGCGGTGTCGCTCGCTGCCGCCGCGGTGCTCTACCTGGCAGTGCTCGCCGGACGTCCGCCGTGGATTGCACTCGCGCTGGCGGTGAGCTTTTCGCTCTATGGTCTCTTGCGCAAGGTGATCAGCGTGGACGCGCTGCCGGGCCTTGCGACCGAGACGCTGCTGCTCTTGCCGCTCGCCCTCGGCTACCTTGCGTGGTGCCAGGCGAACGGCAGCGGCGCGCTCACCCACTCAGGTCCGGGAATCGCGGCGCTGCTGATCGGCAGCGGGCTGGTGACGGCGATCCCGCTGTTTCTGTTCGCCTATGGCGCGCGCGCCCTGCCGTACTCGACCCTCGGCGTGCTGCAATACATCGCGCCAAGCCTGCAGCTGGTGTGCGGGGTGTATCTGTTCCATGAGAGTTTCGGAACGAGGCGCGCCGCCGGCTTCGCCCTCATCTGGCTGGCGCTGCTGATCTACGCCGCCGATGGGTTGTTGCGCGCGCACGGCGCCAGGCGCGCGGCGGCGAGCTGAAACGGGCCCCTGCGCCTTACTGCTTGGCGCGCGAGATGTATGCGCCGGTTCGGGTGTCGACGCGGATCACGTCACCCTCGTTGATGAACAGCGGCACGCGCACCACCGCGCCGGTCTCGAGCTTCGCGGGCTTCTGACCGCCGGTAGCGGTATCCCCGCGCAGTCCCGGATCGGTCTCCACGATCTTCAGCTCAATGTGCGCCGGCGGGGTAACCGTGAGCGGCACGTTGTTCCACATCGTCACCACGCATACCACGCCGTCCTTGAGCCACTGCGCGGCCTCGCCCACCGCCGACTTGCCGGCAGTGTGCTGCTCGAAGTTCTCCGGCACCATGAAGTGCCAGAACTCCCCGTCCTGGTAGAGGTACTGCATGTCCATGTCGATGACGTCAGCCGCCTCGACCGACTCGCCCGAGCGGAACGTGCGCTCAATGGTGCGATCGCTCTTGAGGTTGCGGATCTTGATGCGGTTAAACGCCTGCCCCTTGCCCGGCTTGACGAACTCGTTTTCGATCACGGTATACGGGTCACCGTCGATCAGGAGTTTCATCCCTCCGCGGATCTCGCTGGTGGTGTAGCTGGCCATTTCTTTCTCGCGGTCTGGGCTGCAAAATGCGCGCCCCGCACAAAAGGGCCGCGTATGATAACGGCATCCCCCCACCCCCGCCAGAGCGGACCGCTGCGCTGGCAACACTGAACATGGCTGACTGCATCACCACGCCCGCAGCACTCGCGGCCGCGGCACATTTGCCGCCGCCGCTGCCCGGATACGTGCCTGCCGCCGCCGCGGGCTTCCCCCTGAAAGTGCCGCGCAGCTTCGTCGCGCGCATGGCTCCCGGGGATCCGCGCGACCCCCTGCTGCGCCAGGTGCTGCCCACGGTGGCGGAGCTCGCGAGTGTGCCGGGCTTCGGCCCGGATCCGGTCGGCGAGCGCGCGGCGGCGCGTTCCCCGGGTTTGCTGCAGAAATATCGCGGCCGCGCGCTGCTGATCACCACGGCGGCCTGCGCGGTGCACTGCCGCTACTGCTTCCGTCGCGCCTTCCCCTACGCCGAGCAGAGCGCGGGTACTGCGCGACTGCGGGCGGCGCTCGCAGCAATCGCCCGTGATGAGTCCCTGGAGGAAATCATCCTGAGCGGTGGCGACCCGCTGTCGCTTTCCAACACCCGGCTCACCGCGCTCTCCAACTCACTGAGTGCCATCGCGCATGTGCGGCGCCTGCGGGTGCATACCCGCACCCCGGTGGTCCTGCCGTCGCGCATTGACGACGGTTTCATCGCCTGGCTGCAGGGCCTTAAGCTGCCCACCGTGCTGGTGCTGCACGCCAACCATCCCAACGAGATCAACAGTGAGGTGCGCGCGGCGTGCGCGCGGCTGCGCGCCACCGGCGTAACGCTCCTGAATCAGTCGGTGCTGCTCAAGGGCGTAAACGACGAAGTGCCGGCGCTGGCGGAGCTGTCACGGCGCCTGTTCGCGGCGGGCGTGCTGCCCTACTACATCCACGCCCTCGATCCGGTGAGTGGAGCCGCACACTTCGCGGTTGGCGACCGGCGCGCGCGGCGCTTGCTGGGTGATCTGGCCGCGCAGTTGCCCGGCTACCTCGTGCCGCGCCTGGTGCGCGAGATCGAGGGCGCGCCCGCGAAAGTGACGCTCGCGCCGCGCCTGTCGGTTCCGCGAGCCGGCTCACACGGAACCTCCACCGGCGGGTGCTAGAATCGGCAGCCATTACCGTGGGAGGCGACCTTGACCGGGCAGAACGCCGTTCCGCTCATCGTGCTGAGCGCTGTGCGCGACCCAGCCGAGGCAGTCAATAGCGCCCTGCGACGGGTCGGGCAGCCGGTGCAGTGCACGTGGTTGCCGACGCTGCGAGACCTGGGCGACGCCCTGACCCAGATCAACCCGCAACTCGTGATCCACGCGGCGGACAACGAGGCAGAGCTGACGGCCGCGATTGCCATCCGCGACCAGTTGGCGCCCGCGGTGCCCGTGCTGCTGCTGGCGGGCGAAGCGGACGAAGCGCGCATCGCCGCGGCGATGAAGCTCGGCGCCCGCGACGTCGTCACGCTGGCCAACGCCGAGCGTCTGCAGGCGGTGGTGCTGCGCGAATTGGGCGCGGCCGGCACGCAGCGCACACTGGCGGCGGCGCTCAAGGCAACCCACAACGCGCGCACGCAGCTGGATACCGTGCTGCAGCGCTCCAACGACGCGATCATCCAGGTGCAGGAAGGCATCGTGCTCGAGGCCAACCCCGCGTGGCTGGAACTATGCGGTGTCGAAGACGGTATCGCCGGGCAGCCGGTCATGGATCTGTTCGAAGATTCGACCCACGCGGCGCTGCGCGGCGCACTGGCCGCGTGCCTGCAGGGTCGCTGGGACGGCCACCCCCTGCGGGCCAACGCCCTGCTCGGTGACGGCACGGTGCTGCCGGTCGAGGTTTCCATGGCGCTCGGAGAACACGAAGGCGAGCCGTGCGTGCGGCTGGTCGTACCGTCGCGCCCCCGCGCGGAGCTCAAGGCTCCGGCCGCGGCGCGTACTCAGGCCCAGGCGGTGAACGACGGGCTGCTGCCGCGCGCGGAGCTGCTGGCGGCGCTGACGGAGCGTCTGTCGCACCCCGTGCCCGGTGGCATGCGCTGCCTCGCCGTCATCGGCCTCGACAAGTTCGCAGCTCTCGAGCGCATCGTCGGAGTGACGGCGAGCGAGGAGGTGTTCACCGAGCAGGCGCGCCTCATCCGCGAGTCGCTGCACCCGAAGGAAATTGCCGGCCGCTTCGGCGGGGTACGGTTCCTTGCGCTCCTCGAGCGGGGCAACGAGAACGACATTACGGCCTGGGCCGAGCAGCTGCTGGAACGCGTGCAGAAGCACCTCATGCGGGTCGATGAAAAGGAGGTCTCGGTCACCTGCAGCATCGGCCTGTCGGTCGTGACTCCCGGTCACGCCAGGCTCGACGCGGTGATCCTTGACGCGCTCGAGTGCTGCCGCAAGAGCGTCACCCGCGGCGGCAACCAGAGCCTGATGTCGGACCGCGCGGACACCGAAAACCGTGTCATGTCCTACGACAAGGTGTGGGTGAAGCACATCAAGGCGGCTCTCATGGAGAACCGCTTCCGGCTGGTGCAGCAACCGATTGCGAGCCTGCAGGGCGAGGACCCCGGCATGTTCGACGTGCTGGTACGCATGATCGACCACCAGGGGAAGGAAGTGCTGCCTTCGGAGTTCATGGCGGCCGCCGGGCGCAACGACCTCATGAAGAACATCGATCGCTGGGTGGTGGGCGCCTCGCTGTCGTTCGCGGCGCAGAAGAAACCGGAATGTCTGTTCGTGCGGCTGTCACGCGAGACGGCGCGCGATCCGAGTTTTCTTGAGTGGCTCGACAATCACCTGCGCTCGAGCCGCGCTGAGCCGCGACGGCTGTGCTTCCAGGTGAGTGAAGAGAGCGCGGCCAGTCACCTGAGCGAGATCAAGACGCTCGCCGCACGCCTGCGCGAGCGGCGCTTCCGCTTTGCGCTCGACAGTTTCGGCTCCGGCCGCGACAGTGGCGGCCTGCTCGAGGCGGTGCCGCTCGATTTTGTGAAGATTGACGGCACCCTGGTGCAGGGACTGCGCGGCGATCCGAAACTGCAGTTGCGCGCGCGCCTGCTGATCGAAGCGGCCACCAGACATTCAGTGCAGACGATCGGTGAGCGCGTCGAAGACGCCAACACCATGGCGGTGCTTTGGCAGCTCGGCGTGCAGTACATCCAGGGATACTTCGTCAACGAGCCCGAGGAAGTGGTGCTGCGCGCGGAGCGCTGAACCGCCGCGGACGCGCCCGTCGCTGACAGGCACGATGCCTACGCCATCCGCCGGCTCAGGAATTCTCTTCAGCCACCGTCCGTTCCTGCTGTTTTTCCAGCTAGGGCCCTGATGGCGGCAGCAGCGCTTCCATGCGGTCGATCTTGCGCGGCCAGCCACGCCGCAGCACCGCGCCGCGCTGCGCGCGCTCCCCGAGATAGTCACGCAGGTCGCTCCAGTCGAGGGTTTTCCTCTGCTCCCCCGACCACAGCACGAGACTCGCCTTGGGTGGGATCACCGCCACGGCTGTCATGAGTTCAGCGCGCGCCGCGGCTTTCTTGCCCGGAATGTCGTAGAGCTTGTTGCCCTTGCCGCGCGGCATTTCCGGAACCTCGCCCACCTTGAAGGTGAGGAGCTTGCCCTCGCTGCTGACGACGGCGACCAGTGAATCCGCCGCCAGCACCGGCGCCGGCGCCAGCACCTGGGCGTTCTCGGGCACGTTGAGCACGGTCTTGCCCGCGCGCCGGTCACTGACGAGATCCTTCAGGCGCGCAGTGAAGCCGTAGCCCGCATCACTCGCGAGCAGCCACAGGTCTTCGGGCTCACCGATCATGACGCCGGCGAACTTCGCCCCGTCCGGAGGATCCAGGCGCCCGGACAAAGGCTCACCATAGCCGCGCGCGGAGGGCAAGGAATGCGCCGGCAGTGTGTAGGTGCGCCCGGTGCTGTCGATGAACACCGCGCTCTGCAGGCTGCGGCCGCGCGCCAGCGCCTGGAACCCATCCCCGCCCTTGTACGACAGCGCGCCGGGTTCCACCTCGTGGCCCTTGGCTGAGCGCACCCAGCCGCCGGTGGACAGCACCACCGTGACCGGCTCGTTCGGGATCAGGCTCGTTTCATCGATCGCCTGCGCGGCCTCGCGCTCGATGATCTTGGTGCGCCGCTCGTCGCCGTACTTGTCGGCATCGGCGCGGATCTCGGTGGCGATGAGTTTCTTCAGCTTCGCCTTGCTCTTGAGCAGCGCCTCGAGTTCCTCGCGTTCCGCGGCGAGGGTCTTCTGCTCCTCCTTGATCTTCATCTCCTCGAGCTTCGCGAGGTGCCGCAGGCGGGTGTTGAGGATCTCCTCGGTCTGTTCCTCGGAGAGCTTGAAGCGCTTCATCAACACCGGCTTCGGCTCGTCCTCGCGGCGGATGATGCGGATCACCTCATCGAGGTTCAGGAATGCGATCAGCAGCCCATCGAGGATGTGCAGCCTCTTTGCCACCTTGGACAGGCGGTACTCCAGACGCCGCGTGACAGTGCGGGTGCGGAACTCCAGCCACTCGCTCAGCACCTCGCGCAGATTCATCACCCGCGGCCGGCCATCGAGGGCGATGATGTTCAGGTTGACGCGGTAGCTGCGCTCAAGATCCGTGGTCGCGAACAGATGGTTCATGAGCTCGGTGAGGTCAACGCGATTGGAGCGCGGCACGATGACCACACGCGTGGGGTTCTCGTGATCCGACTCGTCGTTGAGCGCATCCACCATCGGCAGCTTCTTCGCGCGCATCTGCTCGGCGATCTGCTCCTGCACCTTGGTGGGGGACACCTGGTACGGGAAGGCGGTGATGACGATGCTGCCCTCCTCTATCTCCCATGTGGCGCGCGCCTTGAACGTGCCGACGCCCTCGTCGTAGAACTCCTTGAGGTCCGCGCGCGGGGAAATAATCTCGGCCCCCGTGGGCAGGTCCGGCCCCTTTACGAACTTCATGAGCTGCGCGATGGTGGCCGCGGGCTCCTCGAGCAAGTGAATGCAGGCATTGGCCACCTCGCGCAGGTTGTGCGGCGGGATGTCCGTTGCCATGCCGACGGCGATCCCCGAGGTGCCGTTCAGCAAGAGGTTGGGCAGGCGCGCCGGCAGGAACACCGGCTCCTCGAGCGTGCCGTCGAAGTTGGCGGTCCAGTCGACCGTGCCATCCGAGAGCTCGCCCAGCAGCACGTCGGCGTACCTGGTGAGCTTCGCCTCGGTGTAGCGCATGGCGGCGAAGGACTTCGGATCATCCTGCGAGCCCCAGTTGCCCTGCCCGTCGATGAGTGGGTAGCGGTAGGCGAACGGTTGCGCCATGAGCACCATCGCCTCGTAGCAGGCGGTGTCACCATGCGGATGGAACTTGCCCAGCACGTCGCCCACGGTGCGCGCGGACTTCTTCGCCTTGTTGACCGCCGAGAGCCCGAGCTCGCTCATCGCATAGGTGATGCGCCGCTGCACCGGCTTCAGTCCGTCCCCCAAGAAGGGCAGCGCGCGGTCGAGGATCACGTACATCGAGTAGTCGAGGTACGCCTTCTCGGTGAAGGTGGAGAGCGGCTGCCGCTCGACGCCTTCGAAGTTCAGCTCCTGGTTCTGCGGCGGTTGGCTCATCCCTGCACTTCCGCGAGGTTGCCCTTCTCCTCGAGCCATTCGCGGCGGTCGGCAGCGCGCTTCTTGGCGAGCAGCATGTCCATCAGCTGATCGGTGTTGTCCTTGCCCTCGATGGTGAGCTGCACCAGGCGCCGCGTGCGCGGGTCGATGGTGGTCTCGCGCAGCTGCGAGGGGTTCATTTCGCCGAGACCCTTGAAGCGCGTGACGGTGGGCCTGGTGCGCGCGTTCTCCTTCTCGACCTTCTTGAGAAGTTGATCGCGCTCGGCGTCATCGAGCGCGTAGTGCACCTGCTTTCCCGCATCGATGCGGTACAGCGGCGGCATGGCGACGTACACGTGGCCGTTCGCCACCAGCGGGCGAAAGTGGCGCAGGAACAGCGCGCACAGGAGCGTCGCAATGTGCTGCCCGTCCGAGTCCGCGTCCGCCAGGATGCACACCTTGTGGTAGCGCAGCTGGCCCAAGTCCGCGGAGCCCGGGTCGATGCCTAAGGCGATGCTGATGTTATGTACTTCCTCGCTGCCGGCGATCTGTCCGGCATCCAGCTCCC
Source organism: Gammaproteobacteria bacterium (assembly GCA_003156695.1). Classification (GTDB taxonomy): domain Bacteria; phylum Pseudomonadota; class Gammaproteobacteria; order Steroidobacterales; family Steroidobacteraceae; genus 13-2-20CM-66-19. The sequence goes on along the minus strand of PMHN01000122.1, from coordinate 5,922 downwards.
AGGTATTCAGGATCTTGCCGCGCAGCGGCATGATCGCCTGGAAGTCCTTATCGCGCGCCTGCTTGGCCGAACCGCCGGCCGAGTCGCCTTCGACCAGGAACAGCTCGCAGCGGCGCGGTTCCTGGCTTACGCAGTCGGCGAGCTTGCCCGGCAACGCAGGTCCCCCGGCGATGCGCTTGCGCACGATCTTCTGGGCAGCCCTGGCGCGCTCCTGCGCGTTGGCGATCGCGAACTGCGCGATGCGCTCGCCGGCGTCCGGATGGCGATTCAGCCACAGCGCCACTGAGTCGCGGATGAAGCCTTCCACCAGGGCTGCGGCGTCGCGGCTCCCCAGGCGCTCCTTCATCTGCCCGGCGAACTGCGGCTCGTTCATCTTCACCGACAGCACGTAGTTCGCCTTGTCCCACACGTCCTCGGGCGTGAGCTTGATGCCGCGCGGCACGAGATTGCGGAACTCGCAGAACTCGCGCACCGCCTGCGCCACGCCGGCGCGCAGCCCGTTCACGTGGGTGCCGCCTTCGATGGTGGGGATGAGATTCACGTAGCTCTCGCCGATCGCGACGGGCGCATCCGGCGCCCAGCACAGCGCGAAATCCATCGCGTCGTCATCGCCGGCACGCGTCGCGGTGATGGGTTCCGCCGGAATGCGCTCGTTCTTCTCCAGCTCCTCGATGAGGTAGGCGCCCAGGTCGCCGGTATAGAACCACTCGTCCTTCTCGCCGGTCGCTTCGTTCTTGAAGGTGATGCGCAGGCCGGGGCACAGCACCGCCTTGGCTTTGAGCATGTGCTGCAGCTGCGGGACGGAAAACTTATCGGAGTCGAAGAACTTCGGATCGGGCCAGAAGCGCACGGTGGTGCCGCTGTTGCGCGCCCCGACGGTGCCGATCTCCTCGAGCTTCGAGGTGATCCTCCCCTCCTTGAAGCCGATGTTGTATTCCTTGCCGCCGCGCTTGATCCAGCACTCGAGGTGTTTCGAGAGTGCGTTCACCACCGAAACGCCGACGCCGTGCAGGCCGCCCGAGAACTTATAGGTCTTGTCGGAGAACTTGCCGCCGGCGTGCAGCCGCGTGAGGATCAGCTCCGCGCCGCTCACTTTCTCCTTCGGGTGAATGTCGACCGGCATGCCGCGGCCGTCGTCGGCNNCATCGACGCTGTTGTCGATGACCTCGTGCGCGAGGTGATTGGGACGCTGCGTGTGGGTATACATGCCCGGCCGGCGCCGGACAGGCTCAAGGCCGCTCAGGACCTCGATATCGGAAGCGGTATATGACTGACTCATCCGGTTGCGCGGCTGTCCATGATGAGCGCCGCTGGGCGCGAAAAACTTTCGCACCATCGGGCGCGGGCGCGCGCGATCTTAGCAGACGCCAGCGAGCGCGAAATGGTGGGTTACGAACGCCGCCAGGACAAATCAGTAATCAGCGCCGCGCGCAGCGGCGCAGGCACGGCCTCCAGTGTATGGCGGTAGTGCTCGTGATCGACGCCGGCACCGAGCGCGGCCCCGGCACGCAAGGCCACGATCATCGCCGGCGTGAGCTCGAAGCGCAGGAAGTGCACCGCGGAGGTCTTCTCCTCGTTCTCGCGCTCGAGGTCCTCGTCGGCAATGGCGAACACCCGCGGCTGACCTGCCACCTGCACCCAGCAACGCTCCTCGATGCCCTTGAGCTGCGCGAGTGCCCGTGCCCGCTCGGCCGGCTTCGGAAACTCGATAAGCAGCGTCACTTTCCAGTTACTGCCATCCGGGATCAGCGGGTTGTAGGCAGCCAGTTCCTCCACGATGCCCGCGGGCTCAAAGATGCGCTCGGCGCGCAGCATTTCCTGCACCTGGTACTGCATGGTCAGACGATCCTCGAAGCACCAGGTAACGTTAGGTCCCACCGCGAGCCGCCGCGCACGTTTGTGCTCGAGCACGCGAGCCCGGAACGCCGGTCGTTCGCGTGCGTACTCTTCGAGGGACATCAGATCCGTAGCCGCAAGTTTGCTCATCTGATCGCCCGCTGCCTCACAGGCCGTAAGCGATGCGCAACAGCCGCAGCGGGTGTTCGGGCGCTCGCGCGGACTTAAGGCCGCTTTCGATCTGGCGCCCGGCCATGGGGCAGTCGCTCGCGTAGTGATCCGCCTGCGCCGCCTCTACGCGTTGCACCACAGGGCGGCCGATTTTCACGGACGCGGCCCGAAAGCGCTGCTTGAGGCCATAAGTGCCGTTGTGGCCCGAACAGCGCTCGATTGGCTCGACGGTCGTGCCCGGGACCAGACGCAGCGCATCGCGGGTCTTCAGGCCGAGGTTCTGCACCCGCAGGTGGCACGGCACGTGGTAACTGATTTTTCCCAGCGGCGCCTTGAAGTCGGTGCGCAACAGACCCGCTTCGTGACGCAGCATCAGGTACTCGAACGGATCGAACATGTGCCGGGCCACCCGTTGCACGTCTGCATCCTCCGGGTACATGAGCGGCAGCTCCTGCTTGAACATGAGCACGCAGGAAGGGATCGGTGCGACCAGGTCGTAACCTGCGGCCACCGCCCGCGCGAGCTGCGGAATGTTGGCTTCCTTCAGTCGCGCGACGCCTTCGAGGTCGCCAAGCTCGAGCCGCGGCATGCCGCAGCAATGCTCCTGCGCAAGCAGCGTAACTGCGATCCCGTTGTGCGCAAACACGGCGACCAGATCCTCATCGAGTTGGGGTTCGTTGCGATTGCCATAGCAGGTCGTGAAGAGCGCAACCCGGCCTGTGGTCGCGGGCGTCGCCGTAACCTCATCACCGGCCGCGGCGCCGCGCGGCTGATCCGTCGTGCCGAGGCGCGTCAGGCGCTTGCGCGCCGTGCGCGCGTAATACTTTGGAATGGGCGCGGTGCGATCAACGCCGAGTGTCTTCTGCAACAGCGCCCGGCCGGGCTTCGAGGCGTTGACCGCGTTCACGATCTCGACCAGCACCGGGATGCCGGCGATCGCACCCACCGCATCGGTCGCTGCGAGAACGCGCTCGCGCACAGCGATTCCCTCGCCACGGGCGCGCACCGCCTTCGCGCGCAGCATGAGGTGCGGAAAGTCGACATTCCAGGGATGCGGCGGCACGTACGGACACTTCGTCATGAAGCACACGTCGCACAGGTAGCAGTGATCGACCACCTCCCAGAAGACCTGCGGCTCGACGCTCGCGACCTCGCCCTGCGCCGTCGCGTCGACCGCATCGAACAGCGTCGGAAACGCGTTGCACAGGCTAAAGCAGCGGCGACAGCCGTGGCAGATGTCGAATACGCGCTCGAGCTCCTTCTCGAGCGCGCTTGAGTCGTAGAACTCAGGCGTGCGCCACGCCAGCGGGTGCCGCGTCGGAGCCTCGAGGCTCCCTTCGCGACCGCCCGTGGCCGGACCCGGTCCTGGCGGGGTGCTCAGATGCCGTCCAGGGCCTTCTGGAAGCGATTCGCGTGCGAGCGCTCCGCCTTGGCGAGCGTTTCGAACCAATCGGCTATTTCGCCGAAGCCCTCTTCGCGCGCGTTCTTCGCCATGCCCGGGTACATGTCGGTGTACTCGTGCGTTTCCCCGGCAATCGCGGCCTTGAGGTTCAGGTGCGTCTCGCCGATGGGAAGTCCGGTTGCCGGGTCGCCGACTGCCTCGAGATACTCGAGGTGCCCGTGCGCGTGTCCGGTCTCGCCTTCGGCGGTGGAACGAAACACCGCGGACACATCGTTGAAGCCCTCGACGTCGGCCTTCTGGGCGAAATACAGGTAGCGGCGATTGGCCTGCGATTCCCCGGCGAAGGCGTCCTTGAGGTTCTTCTCGGTCTTGCTTCCTTTGAGATTCATGGCTTTCCTCACTTAGACTCGGTCTAACGAAGCGCGACTGTATCGCCGGCGCGCGAGCGACGTCAACCTTGCGCGCTTGCGGGTCGCGTGACTTGCGTTGACCCTCGAGCGCACGGCTGTGTAACGTTGCCCGCCCTTTGGCCAACGCGGAGCATGAGGAATTGGCGCGCAATAACAAACCTCCCGAATTCGAACAGGCGCTGGCGGAGCTGGAAACGCTCGTCGCGCATCTGGAACGTGGCGATCTGCCGCTCGATGAGGCGCTGAAGAGCTTCGAGCGCGGCATCGCGCTCACACGCCACTGCCAGGCAGCGCTGCAGGCTGCACAAGCCAGGGTCGAGATCCTGATGAAGCGCGGCGGCGAATCCACGGTCGAGCCTTTCCGTGAGGCCGCAGAAGACGCGGACGCCGATTCCGGCGCGGCGCCGGCCGGCGAATGATGCGCTCCGCCGCAGGCGTCGCACCGGGCCCGGGCGCGCTCTTCGCGGAACGCGTTGCCTCATGCCAGGCCCGCATCGAAGGCGTGCTCGATCGAGCGCTGTTGCTGCGCGACCCGGGCACGCAGCGCCTGCGCGAAGCGATGCGGTACAGCGCGCTCGGCGCCGGCAAGCGCGTGCGGCCGACGCTCGTCTATCTGACCGGGGAATCCCTGGGCGCGCCGCTGGCGCGACTGGATACGCCCGCCGCCGCGGTTGAACTCATCCACGTCTACAGCCTGGTGCACGATGATCTGCCGGCGATGGACGATGACGACCTGCGCCGCGGACGTCCCACCTGCCATCGCGCCTACGACGAGGCCACCGCGATTCTGGTGGGCGATGCGCTGCAGGCGCTGGGCTTCGCCGTGCTGGCGAACGAGCCGATGGAGGGCATACCCGCCGCCGTGCGGCTGGAGATGATCCGGGTCCTGGCGCGTGCTACCGGCACCGGCGGAATGGCCGGCGGGCAGGCGGTGGATCTTGCCGCGGTCGGCCAGCGGCTCAGCGTCGCCGCGATCGAGGATATGCACCGGCGCAAGACCGGCGCGCTGATTCAGTGCAGCGTCGTGCTCGGCGCCCTGGCGGCCGGGGTCACCGGCGGGGCTGAGCTGTCGGCTCTGCAACACTTCGGCGCGGAGATCGGCCTCGCTTTTCAGATCCAGGACGACATCCTCGATGTGGAGGGCGACCCGGCGCTGCTCGGCAAGTCCACCGGCGCGGATGCCGCACACCTGAAGCCCACGTATCCGAGCACCGCCGGGCTGCCCGCCGCGCGTGCCCGCGCGCTTGAACTGCGTGATGCGGCGATCGCCGCGCTCGCGCCCCTGGGAAAGCAGGCTGGCGCGCTGACCGAGCTGGCGCACTTCGTGGTGAGCCGCAGCAGCTAGGCGCAAACAGCGCCGCTAACGCGACTTTCTGAACAGCCCCGCGGCCCGTGTACACTCACCGCAGATGAGCGTTCCGCTGGACAACTACCCGCTCCTGCGCGCGATCCAGTCCCCGGCGGATCTGCGCAAGCTCGCGCCGGGCAAGCTGCCGGCGCTGGCGCGTGAACTACGCGAGTTCCTGATCCACAGCGTCAGTACGCGCGGCGGACATTTCGCCGCTGGACTCGGCACCGTCGAGCTGACGATCGCCCTGCACAGGGTGTTCGACTCACCGCGCGACCTGTTGTTCTTCGACACAGGGCACCAGGCATACGTGCACAAGCTCCTGACGGGGAGGAAGGCCGGCTTCGAGCGGCTCAAGCAGGAAGGCGGGTTGTCGGGGTATCCGAATCGCCGCGAGTCGCCCCACGACCTCATCGAGAACTCGCACGCGTCCACGGGGCTCAGCTATGCGCTCGGCTTCGCCACCGCTCGCGAGCTGCGTGGTGAGACCGGCAAGGTCGTGTGCGTCGTCGGCGATGGCGCGCTCACCGGCGGGATGGCGTACGAGGCGCTCAACAACATCGGGCAGCTCAAGCCCGAGATGGTGATCATCCTCAACGACAACGGCCGCAGCTACGCGCCGACGGTCGGCGGGATCGCCGAGAACCTCGGGCATCTGCGCCTGTCACCGCGCTACGAGGCCGCCAAGGATGCGGCGGGAACAGCGCTGCGCTCGCTCCCCGCGGTGGGGCACTCCGCGTACGAGACTGCCCGGC
>PMHN01000142.1:3163-3301 GCA_003156695.1 Gammaproteobacteria bacterium | reverse complement strand
GCTGCTGCGCGAGCTTGTCGGTGACGTTGAGTACGCGGTTCAAATCGTTGGAGACGTGCACCTCGCCGGGTGCGCCCTCCACCTTCGGCAGACCGTCGAGGAGCGCCAGCAGTCCCGCGCGCAGCTTGTTGACGTCGG
>PMHN01000142.1:0-3151 GCA_003156695.1 Gammaproteobacteria bacterium | reverse complement strand
TCGGCGAGCGCCTGCTGAAACCGGCTGGTGAGTTTGTCCATGCGCATGGCAGTTCCGCCTCAAACGTGGATGGTCGGTTTGTGGGGACAAACGCAGTCCATTCAAGGGGCTGCGGCGCTTCCCTGCCTCCACTGGGGCGGGGTGAGCCTGGCGCCTAAGATAGCGCAAGCCCACGGCATTGCGCGCGTCTGACGGGATTGGCGCGCCTAGCTCGGCGCGCCGGCGACCTTCACGAGCCCGTGTCCCTCAGGGCCAGCAATGGACCGATGAATTTCTCGTAGTTGCGCCAGCGCCCGACGGAGCTCTTATAGATCTTTTGCCGCACCTGCCAGTAGCTTGCGGTCGCCACTGTGCGCTCGGTGCGNNCCGATAAAATTCAAGATCTTGCGGCTCCAGGTCTCCTGATCGGCGACCAGCTCTGCGTACGGCACGTCCAGCAGCGTTTCCGACGGTAGTACGCTGCGCCAATGCGCCATCAGCCGCTGATGCTCGTGGTAGTAGTGAGCCAGGTCCGACAAGTCCATGGTGAAGTTCAGCACCGGCGAGAACGGCTGGAAATAGCACGACAGACACGAGTCGATGGGATCACGCCGCAGATAGATCATGCGGGCGTTCGGGAACACGGAGTGAATCAGACCCAGATAGTCGGAATTCACTGTTGCCTTGTCGACAACCCGCAGTGCGTCGGCGGAGTGACTCGCCAGATCGCGCAGGTACGACGCCGCCAGTTTTCTCCGCAGTGCTTCGCCGGGTAACTCGTGCCGGACGGTGGCCGCGTGTTTGCGAACGGCATCATGCCAAAACTGCAGCTCCCCAGCCCCTTTCGCAGCCGGGTGCGAGGCGATGATCTGTTCGACGAGCGAAGTACCCGAACGCATCATGCCGACTACAAAGACTGGCCGCTCGGAGTCCGAGGCGCCAGCGCCGACACTCAGCGCCTCACGCGTGCAGACGCGGATCAGGTCGTCTGCCAGGTGAGTCTGTGCGTCCCGATCATAGGTCTCCGCAGCCATCTTCTGCAGCTCGTTGGCGCGCTGGTAGCTGTGAAATGCCCGTGGGAACTCCCCGACATCGTCGTAATACTTGCCTATCGCGTAGCGAATATCGGCCTCGTCGAGCGGCGCCAAGGCGCTGGTTGCGATCTCCTCCGCGCCCTTGAGCCAACCGCGATCCGCAGAGGTCATCCTGCGCACCCGCACCAGGATCGAGCAGGCGCTGGGCGTCTTAGGGTCGACCTCCAGGGCGCGCCTGCACAGAGTCTCGGCCTCGGCGAGGCGACCCTCGGACGCCGCGATCTGTGCCATGCCGACCAGCGCGTCCACATTTCGGGGCGCTACCTTGAGAACTTTTTCAAGGAGAACCCGGGCATCACGCAGACGACCCATGAGGATCAGGGTCGCGCCGAGACTGACCTGAGCGTCCAGCGACGACGGCTTCAGTTTCAACGCACGCCGCAGTGGCATCTCGGATTCGGTGGGCCGACCCGTCCATCGAAGCACGGTCCCAAGATTGGAATGCGCATCGACAAACCCCGCCCTTAGTCCAATCGCGCGACGGAATTGGTCCTCCGCCTCCTTGTATTGACCTAGCTTGCAAAAAGTCGCCCCGAGATTGTTGCGGGCGGCTGCCTGGCGGGGATCGAGCCTGAGCACATCCTGATAGCAGCGTGCCGCCTGATCGAAGGCGCCTTCTGCTAAAAGCTTGTCACCTTCTGCGAGCAGCGATCGCGCATCGCGCGCGGCGGGTCGATTGGCTGACGACGCAGCCGCGCCGCTCGAGGGCTTTGCGGACAGTCGCATCACCAGCGCCCGCGTCAGCTCATCAACGATCTGCGGCTCGACACCCTTCTCGAGCAGTCTCCACTTGAATGAGTTGCCGAGCTTTGCCCTCCTGAAGATGTTCAGGCGCAAGGGTCGGGCTTCACGGTCTACCCGCTGCAGGAACTTGTTCAGGACCTTCTGCAGTTCCCTACCCTGTGCTGCGGGATTGGCTTTGCCTGGTTGCTGGGGCGGCGACCCTTGCGCCGTCTGTAATACGAAGTCGTCGGCTAACGCGGCGCCAAGCTCGGTCACTTCACGAGTATTAAACCACTGGAGCAGCATTCAAGTTGGTCCTGTGCTTGCGGACGGCATCATGCTCCCACTCAGCGAGCCGGTCCGTCAGGGAACTCATTCGCAGATTCGGTTAAATCATCCAGGGTCGGGGCGATCTTAAGGAATCCTTACAACTATNNAATCCCCCGCGCCGCTATTGGTGCGTTAGCTGTTCGGCGGCTGCGATCACCGCGATCCCGGCACTGATGAGGAGCACCTGAATGGCGCTGGTGCGCGGGTCGGCGCGCCGATGCAATCCGGGTATGAGTCCCGCGACCGCGATGTAGAGAAAGCCGGCAGCGGCAAAGGCCAGCGCATAGGGCAGCGCGCCCATCGCTCCCCGCAGGCCGTAGTACGCGCCAATGGCGCCGATCACCGAGGCGAGGCCCGTCGCCAGATTCAGGAACAGGGCCCGGGGGCGCGAAAGGCCTGCCTGCACCAGGATGGCAAAGTCCCCGACGCGGTGCGGAATCTCGTGNNGCCGCGACTGCGAGGGTTGTCACCACCCCGAGCGACAAGCTGGTGAGGAAGGCGGACGCAATCAGCACCCCATCCAGTGCGTTATGGATGCTGTCACCGACGAGCACCAATACGCCCGAGGCATGATCGCGGTGGTCGTGATGCGGCGCGCCACGCTCTGCGACGTTGTCATGGGTGTGCCACCACAGCACGAGCTTCTCGATGACGAAGAAAAACCCCAGCCCGATCACGAGCGCGAGCCCGATCGCATGCGCGCCGGCAGGCCCCGCGCCCTCCATCGCCTCCGGTAACAACGCAAGCAGCGCCGCACCAAGAAGCGCGCCGGTTGCGAAGCTCACGAAGTGCGGCAGGATACGCGCGCTGCGCGCTTCCGGGACCCACAGGAAAACAACCGCGAACGCGGCGCTCGCGATGCCGCCGAATGCCGCGAACACGACGATCCACAAAAGCAGCGGCACGCCCGTCATGCGGCTAACCGGCGAGCCAGATCAGTGCCGCCATCCGTCCGCACTGCCCGTCGCGGCGGTAGGAAAAAAAACGCGCCGGATCCGCGTAGGTGCAGCACTCGCCGCCGAACA
>PMHN01000040.1 GCA_003156695.1 Gammaproteobacteria bacterium | reverse complement strand
GCGGTCGCCCAGGAGGTGCGCAGTGCGTAAAAAGCACGCCAAGTGGGCCCGGCGGTTGGCCACGAGACTGCGGCTACGCTTCGCATCGCCGAGCCATGTCGCAGCGATGAAGCGAGTGGCAGCGGCCCAGGCGTCCAAGCGCCGGCAGGTGTGGCCATGACCACGAGCGCCGCGGTTCTCAAGTTTCAACCGCGTGTCGGCCGTCCCTGGTCTGGCGGGGTTTATGCCGGTGTCGGCCTGATCGTCGGTCCGCTGCTCGATGCGCCGGCCACCTGGGACGCCGCGACAGCGTGGGCCGCAAGCGTTTGCGCATATGGGCACACGGACTTCACGTTGCCAAGCGTCGCTGACCTTGGGGTGCTCGCGGCGGCGTTTCCGAAGTTCTTCCGCGGCGATATCTGGTGGAGCTGCGAAACACATCGTGACTTAGCAACGGACGCCTTTGTCGTTCACTGCGCCGCTGGCATCGTCGCGCATTGGGCAAAACTTCATCCCGCTCACGCCGTCGCCGTCAGACGCGTGGCCACCTAACCCGAACAGAGGAAACCAACATCATGGCCAACACGACCATCACCCCGACCATCGGCGCGGCCGCACTCGCGGGCGTGGCGCTGACAGCCGGGCTCGGCCTCGCGCCGGCGCAGGCCATCGCTACGGCGACCGGCGTCGCGCCGACTGTGGCCTCGGTCGGCAGCACGAACCCCGGCACCGGCCTGCCAGTTTCTTGGAGCGCCCTCGGCCAAGGGGCGGCCGGCGCGGCCACGCCGCCGATGGCATGGAGGCAAGCAAAATTCCAGGTAAGTGGAGTGTTTGGCGCCGCAGGATCGCTGCTGATTCAAGGCAGCCCCGACGGCATCAACTGGACCGCGCTCGCCGGCGTCAGCGGGCCCGCGTCCGCGGACGTGACGCAAGCTACCGTCAACCGCGCACTTACCGGTGGCAATGGCCTCCAGGTCATTCAACTGCCCGGCACCACAACGGTCGTGATTTCGATCACCGACTGGATCGGCCCGGGCTTCCCCTACTTGCGCGCGGCTGTGCAGGGCGGCGACGGCACAACCTCGCTCAGCGTGACGGGGAACGTCTCGACCACCGGCTGCGTCTGACTAGGCCGCCCTAACACCATCTTCAACAGGAGAGACTATGAACGCCGTCAACATCAGCGAAGATTCAACACCGGCCCCCGAGACCTCGCTTGCGGCCGCCCGTGAGCGGTTGGCGGAGACAGCAGCGAGAGAAGCGGAGGCAGCTGCGAAGCTGGAAGCTATCGGCGCAGCGCGTGAGCGCGGCAGGCAGGCGCACGAGGTGGCTGTTAGCGAGGATTCACGGCTTGAGGCTTNNGTGCATTGGCGCTAGAGCATCTCATCCTCGAGGAGCAGGCTGCGCGCCAGGAGCACGCTGCGGCGAAGTCAGAGCATCGCGCGGCGGCCGACGCAATTATTGACATAGAACGCGAGAGTTCTGCGGCGAAAGTGTTGCACCACGAGGCGGAACTCTTGCGTGAAGGTGCCGTGTTGCACGGCTACGTGCCTGACGATAGGCATGTTCCGCTCAACAGGTTGCCGGGTCATCAGCTATCCATATCAGCGCGGGTGCAACGTGCGCTTGACGTGCTTAAGCGCGTGGAGGCGCCCACCCTAAAGGATGACCTGAATAAGCCCATGAGTGAGCTGCAGCGCATCGGGCCGGTGCCGTCTGAGCTTTTGGCCGAGCGGCGAGCCGCCCTGACTGACGGTGCCGCACCGGACCCGGCCGCAGAGCCGCGGGATGCGGCGGCGTGATGACGAGAATCGAACTGGCGCGCGTGGGTTGGGCGCTGCGCGCGCCTGCTGCCGGTAATGTCCACGGTCCTCGGGCCGGCGGCGGCACAATTCAGCAAGTGTGCCTAACAACTGCTGAATGCCGGCGCGGGGGACTCCTGTTCCTTGGTTTTACCCCCGGCGGCCGGCAGCGCGCCGAGTCGATGTTCAGCCCGGCGCGTGCCCTTTTTTGTTTCCGACTCAACAGGATCTGAAACCTCGATAATTTTTGGAGACTGACATGACAACTGCTTCTGATTACCCATGCGAGCGCGCGGGCTCGGGACCCACCAGATTCCTGGTGCGGCGGCAGCAAACAACGGACTCGGCTCGCTTGTTCGGCCGCGAGCGCAACATGCGCAGCACCCGCGACGATGTACCGCTGGGCGAACAGCAGCCGCGCGATAAGCAAGTGGGAAACATAGTTTATCCCGAGCCGGTCACGCGCATTTCCTTGGCGAAAGTCTGGACCGCCGAGGCCGGCGATCCGCTCGCCGAGCAACTCGCCGAGCAGGCGAACTATGCGACACAAGTGTTTGTGGATGCTGTCCTTGCACGCGACGAGCAGGAGTTGGACGACGAGTCGTTGAAAAATGCGATTTCGCACTCCAAAGTCTTGACCGCGACACTCCAGGACATTCAGGCCAAGAAGGAAACCGCCGACGGCCTGGCCCGCGCCCGCGCGAAGGATGCGCCGCGCGATCCCGATCCCGCTGGCGACCGGCCGCCTGGTGAGAAGCAGACCAAGGACGCGCTCGCGCTGGCGCACCAGCGGAATCCGGCGATTCCTTCCAGCGGCGGACAGTACGACGCCAATCTCAAAAAAGAGCGTGCGGCAATGGCCGTGCGGGACCAGGCCGCTCCGGTGGCCCCGGCGCGTGTGTCGGGGCCAGAATTTGCCAAGCTGCATGACAAGTCCGCGGCGAAGCGGGCGTAGCTAAATGGCTGCCAGCCATGCGGGGCTCCTCGAGGCGGCCTGCGGACTCAGTCCACAGTTCGAGACCCCGCCGAACTGCACACGGTGCGCGGAAGTGTTTCGCGTCGAAGTGATCGTGCGGCGCGTCTACGAATTGAAAGTCGGTCTCGCGGTTGCCGCGTTTTGCCAACGCTGCGCTGAGGCGCTTCCGAAGGGCGGCGCGGCGGACATTGAATTTCGCGCTCACCTGGAGCGCCAGGCGCTGGCAAACGTGCCGCCACAGGGCCGCGCCTAAGGAGCAATTTTGACGCAACAATATCTCCGCAACCTCAGCCTCGTCGTCGCCGACCCCGCGGGGAAGGGGCTGGAGTTGGGCGCGCTGCGCTGCGTGTTCGAGACCCACCGCGGCGACACGCAGTCGCCGAACACTTGCGATGTCAAGGTCTACAATCTCAGCGCCGACACGGCTAACCTGATCTACAGCCCGGAGTTCACGCAGCTGTCGATGAAGGTGGGCTACGGCGCAGCGAGTGCCTCCGGGAAGCCCCCGGTGCTGCAGTCAATCTTTCAGGGCTCAATCAAGCAGGTGCGGCTCGGCCGCGAGGACCAGAAGAACAGTTACGTGGCGATCACCGCCGCGGATGGGGACGAGGCGTACAACTTCTCGGCCCTCGCGCTCACCCTCGGCGCAGGAGCCACGGCGTCCGATGTGGTGCAGTCTCTGATCAAGCAGATGGCCACGGCGGTCGCGAGCAGCCCCACCGGCGGCTCAGCCGGCCAGCAGGTGACGCAGGGTTATCTCCCAACGCTCAACGCCAACCAGTTCTCCCGCGGTCGCACGCTCTACGGGCTGTGCCGGGACGAAATGCGAGACTTTGCTGGAGCCAATGATTGCAAGTGGTTTATTCAGGATGGCGCGGTGGAGTTGGTTCCTAACACCGGATACATCCAGGCGCCCCCGGTATTGATCACGCCGTTCACCGGGCTCATCGGCACGCCGGAGCAGACGCAGAACGGACTCGAGCTGACGGTGCTGATGAACCCGTCGATCAAGATCGGTCGCACAGTGCAGTTGGACTACTCGAACATCAACCAACTGCGCTACGGCACGGACAAAGAGTCGACGCTACTCAACACGCTGCTGGCGCAGACTTCCACAAAGTTGAGCCCCAGCGGCACGTACTACGTGATGAAGGCCGAGCACAGCGGGGACACGCGCGGCACGCCCTGGTACACGAAGCTCACTTGCCTCGCGACCGACATTACGCTGGGCGTTGCGAGTGTCGGCGGGGCCGCGGTCACGCCGCCCTTTCCGTCGCCGCGCGACGCGGTGCCGAGGTACTAGGGCACATGCCGCAGATCAATGTGTTGCGGCCGTTCAAGCTCGTCACCCCGGTCGGCGTGCGCGGCGCGCACGATCGTAGTTTCGCAAAGGGCGAGCACCTGCTGGACCCGGACGATCCCGCGGACGCGGCCTTCCTGGCGCACCCGTGGATCCAGTCCTATGCGGACGGCGCGATCGAAACCCCGCAGCAGGCCGAGGAGCGCCTGGAGCGGCTGCGGGCGAAGGAGCGCGAAGCCGAAGCCGCCGCGGCGAATGTCGCACAAGCTCTGCAGCTCAGGCCGGCCGACGCGGCGCTCGCGTCTGCTCCCGCTGA
>PMHN01000191.1 GCA_003156695.1 Gammaproteobacteria bacterium | reverse complement strand
GCTCCCGCGCAGGCGCCCACCGGTCCGCCTCCCACGATCAGTACGTCATACATGCCGCACCGGCAGTCCCCGCGCGAGGCGCGGTGCAGGTCCGCCAAACCCGGCGCTGACGCGCGCCAGCGCGCTCTTGGCCGGCGGCGCGAGATCAAACATCAAAAGTCCCAGGTTGCGCAGCAGCGGTACGCCCGGGCGCGTATCCGCGAACAGCTTCACCAACCCGTCAGTGAAACGCGTCACGCCGCTGCGGTCGCGTGCCCGCCACGCGCTGAAAGTGCGCAGCAACTCCGGAGNNGCGCCTGCGCGGCATTGCCGATCAGCACCGTGCGGGTCGCGACCGTGCTGGCGGCACGCGTGAGTCTCAGAGGATAGGAGCCGCGGCGGCTGGCGCGCACAAAGCGCCCGGCGCGCCACCCAAACTGCGCCTGCAATCGCGCCAGGTACTCAGCCTCCCCGAGCGCCAGCACTTGCTGCGCCTGCGCGGGCCTTACGGCCCAGATCACAGCGTACGTGCCGTCATGCACGGGCAGCACCGCCAGCGGTCCCGCGGGTGTAAAGCGCTCGTACGCAACGCCCTGGTGCACACGGTCCGCGGCGACATTGGCCACGACCGCGACCTGCTCGTAATCCTCCACGGCGGCATCGATCCCGGCGGCGATGCGCACCTGCGAGTGCGCACCATCGGCAGCCACCACGAGCCGGGCTGCGAGGCGCTCGGATCTGCCCGACGCGTCGGTCAACGTAAAGCCGACGCCCTGCGCGCTGATGTCGAGGTCTGTGGCACGGGCCGGGACGCGCAGCGTGACGCCCGGCGCGCGCGGGAGCGCGTCCCAAAGCGCAGCCCCGATCGCGCGGTTGGCCACGACATAGCCAAGCGCATCGACGCCCTGCACACTCGCCTCCAGGCGCGAGAAACCAAAACGCCCCGCGTCCGACACGTGGATGGCGCGGATCGCCGCGGCGCTCGGTGCGATCGTGTCCCAGACACCCAGGCCCGCGAATATCCGGCGGCTCGCGTTGCCGAGCGCCGTGGTGCGTTCATCGAAACTCGGCTGGGCCGCCGAATCGAACGGCGTGCTTTCCACCAGCAACACCCGCACGCCCGTTCCGCCCAGGGCGAGCGCTAGGCTCGCGCCGACCATACCGCCGCCGATGACGGCGACGTCGGTGTCCGCGGACGCGGTGTGTGTGTCGGCCATACGGGCCTTTGAGGGCGCCGGCCTCAGCCGCGCGCCATCAGAGCCTCGATCTGCGCGACTTCCTTAGGCGCGCGCGCCGTCAGGACCTCGGGCGCACGCCGGGTCACCACCACGTCATCCTCGATGCGGATGCCGATGTTGCGGAAGCGCTTGGGGACACCGCGGGCCGCGGCGGGGAGGTAGATGCCTGGCTCGACGGTGAGCGCCATACCCGGCTCGAGCACCCGCCATTCGTCACCGACCTTGTAGTCGCCGACGTCGTGCACGTCGAGTCCCAGCCAGTGGCCCGTGCGATGCATGAAAAACCGCTTGTAGGCCCCGGAGCGAATCAGCTGCGCCACGCGGCCCTTCAGGAGCCCGAGCCTGACCAGTCCCTGGGTAATGACCCGCACCGCCGCCGTGTGGGGATCGTCCCAGTGATTGCCGGGGCGCACGCGATCGATCGCCGTGCGGTTCGCCTCGAGGACAATCTCATAGACGGCACGCTGCTCGGGCGTGAAGCGGCCGTTGACCGGGATGGTGCGCGTGATGTCGGAGGCATAACACTCGAACTCGCAGCCGGCGTCCACCAGCAGCAGGTCACCATCGCTCAGGGGCTGGTCGTTCTCGCGGTAGTGCAGGATGCAACTGTTCGCCCCGCCGCCTACGATGGGCGCATAGGCGGTGTCGGCGTTGTGGCGACGGAACTCGTGCAGCAGCTCCGCCATCACCTGGTATTCGGTGGCGCCGGGGCGGCAGAAGCGCATCACCCGCTGGTGCGCGCGGGCGGCAATCTGCGCCGCGGTGCGCATGAGCTCGATCTCGCGCGACGACTTGTAGAGCCGCATGTCGTGCAGCACGTGATCGAGCGCCACGAACTCCTGCGGCGGGTGGCGGCCATTGCGCGCCTGGGTCCTCAAGCCATTCACCCAGCCGACCACGCGCTGGTCGAAGTCGGCATAGACACCCATGGTGTAGAAGACGCGCGTGCGGTTCTCGAGCAGTCCAGGGAGGATCTCGTCGATGTCGGTGATGGGAAAGGCATCGTCCGCGCCATAGGTGCGCGCGGCTCCCGCGGGACCGGCGCGGCGGCCGTCCCAGGTCTCGCGCTCCGGGTCGCGATCCCGCACGAACAGGATGTACTCGGCCTGACTGCGACCCGGGACCAGCACCGCGACCGCCTCCGGCTCACCGAAGCCGGTGAGATCCTGAAAGTCGCTGTCCTGCCGGAAGGGGTATTCGACGTCGTTGTTGCGGTGGCGTACCGGGGCCGCGGGCAGCACGGCGATGGAGTCGCGTCCCATGAGACGCAGCAACTGCCTGCGACGGCGAGCGAACTCGTCTCTCACCATTGCATGCTCCGCCTAGTGAAGCGGCGCCGCGTCGTCCGGCGCGGGCGCAGGCGCGCGGCGCGCGGCCTCCAGCTCCTCGAACAGCAGCTGCGCGCCCACGCGCACGAACTCCACGAGCTCGGCGTAGGCACTCTCGTTTGATTCCTCGCTCTCGTCGCCGTCCACACCCGCACGGGTGATCTCGGCGAAGTCGCGCACGATCTCGCCCACTTCCCCGGGCAGGTCGCTGGCATCGGGAATGCGGCCGGCTCCCAGGCCGTACAGGAACCCCTGGCACCATTCGGCGAGCGCGGTCGTGCGGGCACCGATGGGTTGCGCGTCGCTCGGCAACAGCGGTTCGAAGCCCATGTCGGGCTGCTCCAGCGCAGCGCGCGTCGCAGCATACAGATCACGCAGGTTCTCGGCCGGTTGCGGGTCCGCGCGCCCCTCGGGGAGGATCTCGCGCAGCCAGTCCTCGAAGCTATAGCCGGCCGCGCTGCACAGGCAGCCGCTGAGCATGCCGTGCGCTTCGGCAGCCTCGGCGAGCGCGTGCTCCTGGACGAGCAGCTGCTGGATGTGTGTGTAGTCGGGCTGTTGCACGCTTGAGTGCCATTATAATTGACCCGCGGAAGAGCGCGGCCCTATAGTTCCTGACATGAGCGATACCACAAAAACACAGCTCGATCTGGAGCTCACGCGCCTCACCCGGCGCGTAGAAGAACTGCTTGCCGCCCTGGAGCACCTGCGGGAAGAGAACCGCGCACTGCGCACGCGGCACGAGTCCCTCGCCGGCGAGCGCGCCGCCCTCGTGCACAAGAACGAGCAGGTACGCACCCGTGTCGAGGCCATGATCGGGCGTCTGAAGACACTGGAGCACAGCGCATGAGCCAGGACCAGGCGCGCGTCAGTGTAAGAATCATGGAAAAGGAATACGTGGTCGCGTGTCCGTACGATGAGCGCTCGGCGCTGCTGGACGCGGCGGAATTCCTAAACGCGCGCATGCGCGAGATCCGTGACACCGGCAAGGTCGTCGGGCTTGATCGCATCGCCGTCATGGCGGCGCTGAACCTCGCGCACGAGTTCCTCAAGGTGAAGGACCGCGAGTCGAAAGTCGACAACGGCGCTGGATCGCGGGTGCGCGCGCTGCGCGAACGCGTCGAGAGCGTGCTCGGCAAGAGCCAGCAACTCGATCTGTGATCTGCGAACCAAGCCCCTTAAGCGCGACGCCGTCTTGGTGTAGAGTGACCTCAGCGTCGCCTGCGGTGTTCGATAAGCGAGCCGGGTTACCTCGGACCCTAATTGAGACACCCTCGGGACTTGGGGCTTGCGCGCAGCGCTGTGCAGGTCCGCCTTCGAGCGGAAAGCCTTACCTGCCGCAGCTCGTCCCACTTGTTGCTCTGGTTCGAGAGCAACGGTTCGCACCGGCACATGCGGGTGGCGCTTCCTGATTCCGCCTTGAGTGCTGCCCGCAGACAGCTGCGGGCAACGCTCGATGCACGCCGTCGGCTCGTGCCGGCGCCCGCACGAGCCGCCGCCGCGCGACGTCTCGCCCACAACGTCGACCGCGCGCTGCATCTTGCCGCCGGCCAGTGCATCGCAATCTACTCAGCCCTCCCCCACGAGCTGGACACCGCGCCCCTCATTGCACTGGCGCTCAAGCGCGGTTGCCATATCTACCTGCCGCGCATCGACCGGGTACGGCGCGCGCGCGGAATGCGCTTTGTCGAGATGCGCGGCCTCCTGCGCATCAACCGGCTCGGGATCGCTGAGCCCGAGGGCGGTGCGAGCGTGGGCGCGCGCTGGCTCGACCTCGTGTTTCTGCCCCTCACCGGCTTCGATCGCCGTGGCGTGCGGCTGGGGTCTGGCGGGGGCTTCTACGATCGCGCCTTCGCCTTCCGGCGCTGGCGCCGCGTGTGGCATGCACCGCGCCTGATCGGGCTCGGCTATGCCTTCCAGGAGCTTCCGCACCTCGACGCCGCGGCGCACGACGTGCTCATGGATGCCGTGGTGACCGACGAGGGGAGCGTGCGATGCGCTACTGGCTGATGAAGACTGAGCCGGAGACTTTCGGCGTCGAACACCTGGCCGCGGCGCCGCGCCGCACCAGCCCCTGGGATGGTGTGCGCAACTTCCAGGCACGCAACATGCTGCGCGATGAGATGCGCCGCGGCGATGAGGCCTTCCTCTACCACTCCAGCTGCGCGGTGCCGGGTATCGCCGCCATCATCCGGATCGTGAAGCAAGGCTATCCGGACGCCACTGCCTTTGACCGCAGGCATCATCACTACGATGCGGACAGCGATCCGAAGAATCCGCGCTGGTTCATGGTGGACGTGCAGCTGCAGCGACGCCTGGCACGCGTCATCACACTCGAAGAACTGCGCCGGCATGCGGCAAAAGAGCTCTCGGGTCTGGCACTGCTGCGACCCGGTAACCGGCTGTCGATCACGCCGGTGGAAGCCGCGCACTGGCGGTTCATCCTCACGCTCGAGTGAGCGGCGGACGGCGTGCTCGCGCGCGCGACGCGACGCGCGAGCACGCACTTGATGAGATGCGCACGCATGTCCCCTAGCACACTTCACCCCGCACTCGCTTGTAATTTAGATTCGCGTGTATATACTCGGACCCCGGACTAACCCGTCAATTTGGAGACCCAACATGGCGAAGGCAAAGAAGAAGGCCAAGAAGAAAGCTGCTAAGAAGAAATAGTGGCCTTATCTCGGCGNNACGTAAGTGGCCGCTGAGTCGAATTCGAGTACTGTGCCCGCCTGATGCGGGCACAGTCGTTTCTGGAGGACGGTAATGGCTGCGGACGGTGACCTGAGGAAGCGGCGCGTGGCGCAGGCGGCTCTCGAGCTCGTGGCGGGCGCCACCACCATCGGCGTCGGCACCGGCTCCACCGTGAACTTCTTCATCGAGGCCCTCGCCGCGCATCGTGGACGCGTGCAGCGGGCCGTCTCGAGTTCAGAAGCGAGCAGTGCGCGTCTGCGCGCTGCCGGCATCGCGGTGCTCGACCTGAATGAGCTCTCCGACCTGGATCTCTACATCGATGGCGCCGATGAGGCCACCGCCGCCCGGCACCTCATCAAGGGCGGTGGCGGCGCCCTGACGCGCGAGAAAATTATCGCCGCGGCAGCCCGGCGCTTCGTGTGCATCGTCGACGACAGCAAGATCGTCCAGACCCTCGGTAAGTTTCCCCTGCCTGTCGAAGTGATCCCGATGGCGCGCAACCTGGTCGCCCGGCAGCTGAGCGCCGGCGGCGGCCGGCCCGTGTGGCGGGAGGGCTTCCTGACCGACAATGGCAACCACATCCTGGACGTCCACGGCCTCACCATTGCCGATCCAGTGGCGCTCGAGCGTGAGCTCAACCAGATCACAGGTGTGGTGACTGTCGGGCTTTTTGCCGCTCGCCCCGCGGACGTGCTACTGATCGGTACCCCGCAGAGCGTCCTGACCCGCTGACAAAACCTCCGGTCGCGTTCCCGCGCCGCCCGCCCGCCGCANNGTGGCGTCCGGACGCATCCCCTAAGCCCCGCCGCGTTCCCCTGCATCTAATCCTGAGGAGACAGTCAGGGCCGTGCGACGCCTTCGCGCGCGCGGTGCCTGCACTCGCCGTGGAATGCACATCCTTAGGAGAACGCCGTGAATAAAGTGAAATTTGCTCGTCGCTCATCCGCGTGGCTGGTGGCCCTCGCATCACTCGCCTGCCTGGTGGGCTCCGCACAGGCGCTGGCGGCAGCGCAAACGGAGACCCGCTCCGTCACCGTCCGATACGGCGACCTGGACCTCACAACCCGAGCCGGTGCAGCCGCCCTCTATCGCCGTCTGGAAGGTGCCGCCCGCGTGACCTGTGGATACGAGGAGCATCGCCTCGCCAGTCTCTCCTACGTGAACCACTGCAACAGCAGTGCGATCTCCGCTGCCGTCACATCCGTGAACAGCCCGCTCCTGACCGCCATTCACGAGGCTCACCGGGCCTGGCCACTGACCGCGATGCTGGGCGAGTGAGTGCCCGGTGAAGCGCCCGCCTGGTCGTTCAAGGGCCAGGCGGGTGCTGCCGCGCACGACATAATCCGCAAGGCAGCGTTAGCTTGTGAGGTCGCACACGCCGGAGACCTGCGGGGGTTCAGTAACGTACCGGCAACGGACAAACCCATCGCGCCTTGAGGAGTCATCACATCGACGCCGCCGAGCCCACCGCCGAGGTCCCCAAGCTGCAGCTGCCGGCCGAACTGGTTGCAGAAGTCAGCCGCCGCGGCGCCGCGCGCACCGACTTTCACGTGGAAAGCTGGAAACCCTCACTCCTGGAGCGACTCGCACGGATGCTGGGCCTCGTCTGACAGCTGCCCGTCAGGCTAGGATGGGCCCATGGAGCGTCCCGGCCGCCACCTGTCCCGTCCCCTCTACGAAGGGCTGCCGTGGATTTACATGGCAAGCGGGGTGCTGGCGCTCGCTGGCAGTTACTGGCTCGCGGCGCACGCAGGCGTAAGTCTCATCGTAGGACTGGCGGGCCTCGTGGTGCTCATCGGCGGCTTCGTGGTCCTGCTGCGGCGCCGCGACTATCGCGAGTTGCGCTCGCACTACTCCAATCCGGATTCCCTCACCGATCAGGACAAGAACTAAGAGCGCACCACGCCCGGGTCGCTCGACGGTTCGGGTGCGTCGTCGGAAGCCGTGCCCTGGGTTCCCGGAATCGTGTCGGTAAACAAACCGCGGGTCCGCGCCGCGCGGTCGTCCACGTAGATGAGTTCGTGCTTGCCTACCAGGACGACGTCGCCGTCGTTGAGGTAATGGCGGCGCACACGATTGGATTTCACGAAAATGCCGTTGGTGCTGTTGAGGTCCTCGACCACGCAGGAATGCTCCATGGTGATCACCTGGCAGTGATGGCGACTCACAAAGCGGCTGTCGATCTGGATGTCGTTGTCGGGCGTGCGCCCGACGATGAGCCGCCCGACGTGCAGCGGGATTTCCTGCACCGTGCGGCCATCGACCGCCACCAGCAGCTTGCCGACGGACGGCCCCTGATCGCTCGCCGCCGCCAGCCGCGGCGCACTGCCCGCGTGCGCGGCAGTAGCGCCGGAATGCTGCTGGGGGCGCGCTGAATACTCGACCCAGCGCAGCTCATCCACCGCGGCCTTGACGTCGGCGCCCGTGACCGTGTCCCGGTCAGCGGTGAACGCCGACATAAGCGCCGTGTCGCACAGAGTATTGGCGAGCCGCGGCACGCCGCCGCTGTAGCGAAAGATCATCGGGAAGGTGTCGGCTTCGAATATCTGCCGGTCGCCCGCGCCGGCGACCTCCAGACGGTGCTGGATGTACGCCTGGGTCTCCGGTTCCGAGAGCGTCTGCAGGTGGAAGCGCAGCCGCACGCGCTGCGTCAGCTGTGCGAGCTCCGGCGCGTTCAGCTTGTCATTGAGTTCCGGCTGTCCGGCCAGAATGATGCGCAGCACCTTGTCCTNNCCTTGTCCTTGGTGGTCTCCACACCCGACAGCAGGCGCAGTTCCTCCAGCACCCGCATGGTCAGGTTCTGCGCCTCGTCCACGATGAGCAGCACCTTGCGCCCGGCGGCATACTGCTCGATCAGGAAGTTGTTAAGTGTGCTGATCAGCTCCGCCTTGCGCATCCTGAAGGGCGAGAAGCCGAACTGCTCCAGCACCGCCTGCAGAAAATCGACCACCGAAACCTGCGTCTGGTT
>PMHN01000217.1 GCA_003156695.1 Gammaproteobacteria bacterium | reverse complement strand
TGTGGAGTGCCTCGAGCAGCCGCTGCAGGTCGCCCGCCGGGTCATGCATATCCGGCTCACGCACCTCGACGTAGTGCAGATGTACCACCGGGTCGAGCGTAATCGGGCGTGCGTCGACTGCTTTGCGCACGACCTGGCGATGCACCTGGCTGTCGGGAGGCACGTCGACGACGAGATCTCCCTGGATCGTCGTGGAGCACGAGAGTCGCCGGCCGGCGGCAAGCGGGCGGCGCTTTGAAAAACTCTGCTCGGCGGCGCTCACGGCGGAAAGATTCGCGGCGCCGGAACTCAAGCCGTGCTTCGGAAAATCGCCCTCCATGACCAACACCTGGCAGCGCCCGCACAGCGCCCGTCCCCCACACACCGAGTCGACATCGACTCCCAGGGTGCGCGCCGCCTGTAACAGCAGCGTGCCGCGCGGGAAGCGACCGCGCTTGCCCGACGGCGTGAAGACGACGAGCGCGTCGGGCTCGCTCATGCAGGTCCCTGGGTGCGTCTGCGGTGTCCGCCTTCACGGCGGCCACGTGCCGCGGCCTCCGACGCGGCGGCGGCGCCACCGGAGGCCATGAGCGGCGGCGCTTCGCGGAAGCGCTTGATCCAGCGCGCACAGTCCGGGTCATGCCCCATCATGACGTCGGCCGCCATGCAGGCTTTGACGATCTCGAGGTGCATGGGGTTCATGATCGCGGACGTCAGCCCCGCGCCGATGGCCATGGTGAGGAAGGTCGCGCTGATGCCCTCGCGCGCGGGCAGGCCGAAGCTCACGTTCGAGGCANNGCATGACCTGCACGCCCGCCTGGTTAATGGCGCCAATTGGCATGACCAGCGGATCGACCACGATGTCACTTGCCGGGATGCCGTAATCGGCGGCGCGGTGCACGATTTTCTTCGCCACCTCGAAGCGCACGTCAGGATCCTCGGAGATTCCGGTTTCGTCGTTGGAGATTGCCACCACCGCCGCGCCATACTTCTTGATGAGGGGCAGCACCGCCTCGAGCCTTTCCTCCTCGCCGGTGACGGAGTTCACGAGCGGCTTGCCCTTGTAAACCGCGAGTCCCGCTTCCAGCGCCTTGACGATCGAGGAATCGATCGACAGCGGCACGTCGGTGATCGACTGCACCAGTTGTATCGCGCGCGCGAGAATGGCCGGCTCGTCGGCGAGCGGAATGCCCGCGTTCACGTCCAGCATGTGAGCGCCGGCGGCGAGTTGCGCGCGCGCGTCGGCTTCAACCCGGCTGAAGTCCCCCGCCGCCATCTCGGCCGCGAGGATCTTGCGTCCCGTGGGGTTGATGCGCTCGCCGATCATGACGAAGGGGCGCTCGAGGCCGAGTACGACCTCGCGGGTTTGAGAGCTGATGACGGTGTCGGTCATGAAGAGGGTCCTGTCAGTTCGTTTGCGGATCGCGCCCCGGGTACCACGGCACGCGGCCGTTGAGAACTCCGGAGCGCGCGATGATGTCGGCCACGGCTTCCTCCTGGCGATAGGCCATGAGGTGCACGCCGCGCACGCCCTTGATAGCGCGGATTTCCTGGATCAGGTCGATGCACAGATTGCGGCCCTCGAGCGCGCTGTCGGCGGCACCCGCCAGGCGCCTGATGACCGGGTCGGGAATGTGCACGCCGGGGACGTGGGTGCGGATCCACTCGGCAGTCCGGGCGGAGCGCAGGGGACCCAGGCCCACGAGAATGAACACCTCGTCCAGGATCCCCAAGTCCTCCACCTGGCGCATGAAGGCCTTGAGCAGTGGCACGTCGTAGCAGAACTGCGTCTGGACGAACTGAGCGCCGGCGGCGACTTTTTTCACCAGGCGCCGCGCACGGAACTCGGTGGGCGGCGCGAAAGGATTTTCCGCCGCTCCCAGCAGCACGCGCGGCGCATAACTGATCTTGCGCCCGGAAAGAAAATGATGCTCGTCGCGCAGCGTGCGCGCCGTCTCGAGCAGCGTCAGGGAATCGAGGTCGAACACCGGCATGGCCTGCGGATGGTCCCCGGCCTGTACACCATCGCCGGTCAGGCACAGCAGGTTACACACGCCCATGGCGGCGCCTCCCAGGATGTCGCCCTGGATGGCGATGCGGTTCCTGTCGCGGCAGGAGATCTGCATGACCGGCGCGTAGCCAACACGCGTCAGCAGCGCGCACACCGCGAGGCTCGACATGTGGCAGTTGGCGCCGCTGCCGTCGGTCGCGTTGATGGCGTCCACGTAACCATCGAAGATGCGGGCGCGGCGGTAGACCTCCTCCGGATCGGCGGAGTCGGGCGGTGCGAGTTCGCTCGTGACCGCGAACAGTCCGGCGCGCAGCACCCGCTCGAAGCGACCCGGGGAGGTATGGCCGGGAAGGATCGGCAGGGGGTAGCCCGGGACCGGCTCGTCCTCGAAGATCACGGCGTGACGCCTGTGCGTTCGCGCACGACGCGCAGCCACGAGGACTTGCCCTGCAGTCGACGGTCCACCGCGGCCTGCACCGACCCCAAGGCGTCGGTGCCGCCGGGAATACGCGCGCTGCCGGCGAGGGCCTCGAGCCACACGCACTTCATTTCCGGACGCACCTCGCAATGACCGTTGGCGCGCACGCCGCCGCACGGTCCGTTGCGCAGATTCTTCGGGCAGTTCATCGGGCACGACATGCCGGTGGAGCTCAGGATGCATTGTCCGCACATGCGGCAGTCAAACAGGAGTCCCTTGACCGACTTCTCCACCGCAGCCACCGGGCGCTCGAGGCGCGCGTAGCCGATCCGCTGCCACAGAGGATGCAACGCGGTGAGCGCGGACTCGAAGCCCCGGTAGAAGGAATTCATTCCCCTCGCGTGACGCACCGACCACTGCCTGAGCACGTACATCTACGGGCTCGCCGCGAGACCCTTTGCGCGGATCAACTCCTCGAGCTGCAGGTCGGTAAAGCGTGCTTCGATCCGCTCGGCTTCCGCGGCCGCTTCCGCGTGGATGTCGTCGCTGCAGGGACGCGCTTCGCTGCGCCGCCAGTCGGCAAGATAGGCATCGGAGCTGCCGCGGCCGGCGCGCATGGCGGCGCGATCGACCGCCTCCTGGAAGCGGGGCGACAGTTGCACCTTGGCCGTCTCGCGCCCGCGCCGGACCACGACCTGTGCGGGGATATCGCGCCAGGAAATGATGCTTAAGCTTGCCATGCCAGGGTGGCAAGGCGCGTGCCGAGCTCGCCGTATCCGGTAAAGCGATACTCGAAGGCAAAACCGAAAGAATCCGCAATCCGCCGCGCCGCATCGATAGCGCCGGCGCGCTCCGCCTGCGCGAGATAAACCAGCTTGCGGTAATTGCGGAAGTACTCGGACGCAAGCTCGGGATGGCGGTCGAGGCCGAGCGGGCGGATGACCAGTCGCTCGAAGTGTCGCAGCAGAAAATCCGTCAGGTAGAAGGTTCCGGGCTCAGCTTCTGACAGGTGCGCAAACACCTGCGCGGTCGCCAGGAACTCGTAGCAGTGCGCCCCCGGGAGACGCTCGACCCCTTCAGTCTTCAGTACCGCGTCCAGCTCGCCACGCGTGCCGCAATCTCCATAGACAACGAACATATGCGCGTAACGCTCGCGGTTCGCCTGGATCTCGGCGCGCACCGCCGGCGCGATGCGCTCGGGGCGATTGTGCAGCTGCGCAGGCAGGCAGCGCACGTCGACACTCGTCCAGCCGTTGGCGCGCTTGAGCGCCGCGATCTCGCGGGCGAGGGCGCCGCAGGCGATGAGCAGGGTACGCGCCGGCTGCATGGTCTGCGCCAAATTGTGACGCAAATTGCAGGCACCGTGTGCAGGCATGCCGACATTTTCCGTCACAATTTCTCAGCCTCTAGGCAGCGTTCGCGGTTGCAGCCGCGGTGCCTAAGCTGCCGGCGCGGCGTGCCGCGAGCAGACTCTTCGCGGTCTCGACCGCAATGGCGGCATCGCGGCAGTAAGCGTCCGCGCCCACTGCCTTGCCGAACTCCTCATTCAGCGGGGCGCCGCCGACCAGCACGATGTAGTTCTTGCGAATCCCGGCTTCCTTCAACTTGTCGATCACGACCTTCATGTACGGCATGGTCGTGGTGAGGAGTGCGGACATGCCGAGGATGTCCGGCTTGTGCTCTTCGAGTGCCGCGAGGTATTTCTCGACCGGGTTGTTGATGCCGAGGTCGATGACCTCGAAGCCGGCGCCCTCGAGCATCATCGACACCAGGTTCTTGCCGATGTCGTGGATGTCGCCCTTGACGGTGCCGATCACGATCTTGCCGATGGGTGGTACACCGGTCTCGGCGAGCAGCGGCCGCAGGATTTCCATGCCGCCCTTCATGGAGTTGGCGGCCAGTAGCACCTCGGGCACGAACAGGATGCCATCGCGGAAGTCGACGCCGACAATCCGCATGCCTTCGACGAGTGCGTCGTTCAGGACCTTCTCGGCGCTCCAGCCGCGCTCGAGAAAGATATGCGTGGCTTCCTCGACTTCGGCCTTCAGGCCGTTGTACAGATCATCGTGGACTTGCTCGGTGAGCTCCTGTTCGTTGAGATCGCGTAGATTGAATTCAGCTTCCGCCTGTTCTGCCATTGCCGAAATCTCCAATCGCAACTTAGGGTTAGCCGTGCGCGGTGGCCCTACGGCATGGTAAGGGCGGCTCGTACACGGCACTGGTTACTTCGCGACCAGCGCGTGTCTGCAAGCGACAGCCAGGCGCATTAAGGCAAAGCGCCCGCGGACACGCGTCACACTGGCACAACCTCGGTGAGCGCGGCGGCGGGTTTCCTCTGCTGCCGCTGCCGCTCACTGCTCGGCGGACAGCCGTACTGCGCGCGGTAGCAGCGCGAGAAATGCGGGGGCGACTGGAAACCGCAGGCGGCGGTGATGTCGATGATGGGCATGGAGGTCTGCAGCAACAGCTCGCGCGCGCGGCGCAAGCGCACCTGCAGGTAGTAACGCTTCGGCACGCAGTCCAGGTGGCGCTTGAAGAGGCGCTCAATCTGGCGTCGTGACAGTCCGGTGGCGGACGCGATCTCATCGAGCGACCGGGGCTTCTCGATGTTTTCTTCCATGAGCCGTGCCACCTTGATGAGGCTCTCGTGGCCGACGCCGATCTGGGCACGCAGCGGCACGTATTGCCGGTCCCGGCCGCTGCGCACGCGCTCGATCATGAATTGCTCGGAGATCAGCTGCGAAACCCGCGCACCGTGCTTCTCTTCCACCAGGTGCAGCATCAGATCAAGCGGCGCCACGCCCCCGGAGCAGGTGAAGCGATCGCGATCGATGCTGAAGAGCTGATCGCTGAGGTTGATGCGCGGGAAATCCTCGCGCAACGCGGAAAGGTTTTCCCAGTGAATGGTGGCGCGGTACTTGTCGAGCAGGCCCGCCTTCGCGAGTGCGAAGCCCCCGGTGCACAGCGCTCCCAGGGGCACGCGCCGCTCGGCCAGCCGGCGCAGCGCCGCCAGGATCTTGGGCGTGACCACCTTCTGGACATCGACCCCGCCGCAGACGAACAGGATNNATGTCGAGCTTGCCTGCCTGCTCGAGCCGGATGGTCGGTGAGAGCTGCAGCCCGTTGCTCGCGCGCGCGGGCTCCCCGTCGAGGCTGACGATCGACCACTCATAAACCGGTTCGCCGGTGACGATGTTCGCCATGCGCAGCGGTTCCACCGCATTCGAGAGGGCGATCATCGAGTACTGCGGCAGGGTCAGAAACGCGAACTTGCTGCGGGGCAGTGGCACCTGCCGGATTTTACGCGCTTCTTGCCTGATTGCGACAGCGCGCAGCCGCTGCGGGCGTAGAATCCTCGCGCATGACCGAGACTCCGGCACCGTCGCGTCGCCGCGGCCGCACACGTTCCGCGCGCTCCGCGGGGCCTGACCTCGCACCCCTGCCGAGGCTCGTCAACGCTTTCGCGCCGCTGGAGATTCTCAGCGCGGAGCAGGTGGAACGCATTCTGCTCGCGGCGCTGCAGATTCTTGAGGAAGCAGGGCTGGAAATCCGCAGCGCTGCGGCACGCGAAGTCTACCGTCGCGCCGGAGCGCTGGTAGACGAGGGCACGCAGATCGTGCGACTCGGGCGCGAGCTCATCGAGGCCCAGCTCGCCCATGCACCCGAGCGCTTCGTGCTCCACGCCCGCAACGGCGCACGCCACTTGCACGTTGGCGACAACGTCGTGAACTTCGGACCCGTAACCGGCGCGCCCCACATCCGCGACCTCGAGCGCGGCCGCCGCTACGGGGATATGGAGGCGTTCCGCAACATTCTGAAGCTCAACCACGCGCTTGGCGTGCTGCACTGGCAGGGCGGCATCGTGGTCGAGCCGGTCGATGCGCCGGTGGCCACGCGCCACCTGCTCACCTACCAGGCGCACATTGAGTGCTCGGATATCGTGTGGGCGGCGCGCGGCATCGGCGGAGTGCAGGCGGAGGATGCCCTCGCCATGTCCGCCATTGAGCACGGTTGCAGTATCGCGGACCTCGCGGCACGGCCCACGCTCATGACCGTGACCAACGTCAATTCCCCGCGCCGCGTTGATGAGGAGATCCTCGACAACATCATGGTCATGGCGCGCCACGGCCAGTGCGTCGTCATCACGCCGTTTACGCTCATGGGCGCGATGGCGCCGGTGACGCTGGCCGGGGCGCTGGTGCAGCAGACCGCCGAGGCGCTTGGCATCATCGCGCTGTGTCAGCTGCTGCGCCCGGGCGCGCCGTGCGTGCTGGGCGGCTTCACCTCCAACGTCGACATGCGCACCGGCTCACCGGCCTTCGGCACGCCGGAGTACGTGCACGCGGTGCTGGCCAGCGCGCAGCTCGGCAGGCGACTGAAGCTCCCGGTGCGCACCAGCGCGGTGACCGCCTCGCCGATGGTGGATGCGCAGTCGACCTATGAGACGGCCTTCTCGCTGCAGGCGGCGATTCTCTCGCACAGCCACCTGATCAATCACGCCGCGGGCTGGCTCGAGGGGGGACTGTCGGCCTCGCTCGAGAAGATCGTGGTGGATGCAGAGCTGCTGCGCAACTGGGCGCAGATTCTGAAACCGGTGAGCTTCAGTGACGACGATCTCGCGGTCGAGGCCATCAAGGGGATCGCCGCCGGCGGGCATTTCTTCGGCGCCGCACATACCCTGGCGCGCTACGAGTCGGCGTTCTACCGGCCGCTGCTCTCTGACTGGTCGAACTTCGAGAACTGGACCGATGCCGGCGCGCGTAACGCCACCGAGCGCGCCACCGGCATCTGGAAGAAGGTGCTCGCCGAATACACCCCGCCACCGCTCGATCCGGCGGTGCGCGAGGGCATCGGGGCCTACGTGGCGCGGCGGACGCGCGAACTCGATGCCGCGGCCTGATCCATTGGCCGANNTTCCGCCGGCCAAAGGCGTGGCTTTGGCCGGCTGCGGTGGTGCCAAGCTCATGAGCGAGTGGGTCGCGAATGCGCGCATGTACGCCGTGACCCCTGCGGTGGAGGACGCGTGGCGCGAGCTCCTCGGGCACGTGGCCGCTGACGCCGGTGTCGCTCTGCACTACGTGCCCTATCCTGCGCCGCGGCCGCTCGAGGATCTGTGGTCGCGGCCGGACCTGGGCGCGGTGTTCATGTGCGGCTACCCGGTCGCCCTCGGGCTCGCGCAAGTGGTGCCGCTCGCCGCCCCCATCCCGCGCGCGCCCTGGGCCGCGGGCCGGGCGGTCTACCGCACCGATCTCGTCGTGCGCACTGCTGCCCCGTACGCCAGTCTCGAGGATACCTTCGGCCATCGGGCCGGTTGGACCGTGGCGCACTCACAGTCGGGGTTCAATGCGTTCCGCCATCACCTGCTTTCCTACCGGGGCCCTGGACGGCGGTCTCTTTATGCGCAGATGACGGCCAACCTGGTGACGGCGCGCAATGTGCTCGATGCCGTGCGCGAAGGGCGCATCGATGTCGGCCCGCTCGATGCGTACTGGCACCTGCTCATCGCGCATCACGCCCCGCAGCTCACCGCCGGGGTGCGCACGCTCGCGTCCACGCCGCTCACCCCGCTGCCGGCCTTCGTGGCCGCCCCCGGGCTGCCTGCGGATGCGGTCGCGCGGCTGCGCAGCGCATTCGCGGACGCGGCGTTACGACCCTGGTTCCGGCCGCTCGCGGACGTGTTGCTGATCGAAGGCTTCGCGGGAGTCGGGCGCGAGGCTTATGCGATGTTTCTCGACTGGGATCACGAGGCGCAGGCGGCGGGGTTTGCCGAGCCGGCCTGAGGGTCAGGCGGCGGGCACTGGGACGCGGTCGGTCGGGTGCTCGATCACGTCGTAGGCGCGGAACAGGTAGCGCCACGCCACCTCGAAGTAGGTCCGATACACCAGTGCGTCATTCGCCGCGAGCAGGCGCTCGCGCTCGAGCCGGTAGCGCCTTGGCAGGCTATACCAGGGGATCGCCGGGCTCTCGTGATGCAGCGCGTGCAGATTGTTGAACAGGAACAGCGGGCCGAGGATCCACGAGTCCTCGACGAGCGCGACGCGCTCGCGCACGCCCGGGCGCGCCCGATGCTCGGCAAACGCGCGGATCAACAGAATGCCGTTCGCCGGGATCACCACCGCAAGGAAGTAGATCCACAGCGGCATGGCGCACACGAGTTGCAGCCACAGCACGACCGGTACGCACCAGGCCAGGTGCTCGAGCCACACGCGGCGCACGTTCTGCTCGTTGCGAATCAGCGCGCGCTTCTCGGTGTGCGCCAGCGCCAGCAGCTCGTCGCGCAGGAACATGCCGATGCGCCAGAAGCAGCCGATGAGGACCCGCCCGGCGAGCGTTTGCTGCAGCTGGTGCGCCCGGCGTGATACCGGCCCGAGCCGCGCCCAGTCCTCCGCCCTCCAGTAGAAGGACTCGGGATCATCGAGCGGGTCGGTGAGCCGCGCGTCGATGTGGTGCACATGGTGGGTGTGCCTGTAGCGCTCGTAGGGTAGCCACAACGACAGGGGCACGATGGCGAGCAGGCGGTTCAGTGCCTTCCAGCGCGTCGGGTGCCCGTGCACGATCTCGTGCTGGAGGGAGCCGTGCAGCGTCAGCACCAGCGCCAGTGCCGGGGCCAGGACAAACAGCGGCCGGTGACCGTAGGCGAGTGTCAGCGCACACCACGCGCCGTAAGTGGCGACGATGAGGAGCAGGGTGGGGATTTCCACGGCAACGCGGCGACGGCCGCGCGCGGCGGCGTCCTGGGTCGTTGCAGTGAACTCGAGCGGCATGCGCCAATACCCCCGTCCGCCGGCACGGGGATCGGGGAGCGGCTCATCCACCTATCCCGGGCGTCGGAACTGTCAGGACTCCGATTCTAGCTAAAGTCGCCGCCCGGCGCCGGTCGCGGTGGCGCTTTTCGGGAGATTCGTCTCAGTCGGTGCGCACGGTGCGGCAGAAGCGCCGCTCGAGCCCGGCCAGCGAGCCATAGAGCAGCACCGCCATGAGCCCCGTGACCAGCGCCCCCTGCAGAATGAAGGCGCTGTTGTTGGACAAAAGCCCCGCGATGATCACTTCCCCGAGGCCCTTGGCGGCAACCGTGGAGCCGATGGTTGCGGTGCCCACGCTGATGACCAGGGACACGCGGATGCCCTCCAGAATGAGTGGCATGGCCAGCGGCAACTCCACGGACATGAGGCGCTGGCGCGCGCTCATGCCCATGCCGCTGGCGGCCTCGAGTACCGCCGGCGGGCAGGTCCGCAGGCCCACCAGGGTGTTTTCGAAGATCGGCAGCAGGCCGTAGGCAAAGAGCGCGATCAGCGTCGGCTTGAGACCGAACCCGACCAGAGGCACTGCCACGGCCAGCACCGCGACCGGGGGGAAGGTCTGACCGATGTTGACCAGCGTGCGCGACAGCGGCAGGAACTCGGCGCCGCTCGGGCGCGTCACCAGGATGCCGAGACCGACCGCCACTACCGTACTCGCCAGGGCCGCGCAGCACACGGTGCCGAGCTGCGCCAGCGCGAGCGTGAGGAGGTTCCCCTGATCGTAGATGGGCGGTGCGCCATATTGCGTGAGCGGCGCGAACAGCGGCGCAAAGCGCTGCGGCCAGATGAGAAACGCCACGAGCAGCACGAAGGCTGCCGCCCGCGCAACGCCTGCAACGCCCGGCACCCTCACGGCCGCCCGCGCGCGAGAATGGCAGCGACCGTGAGGTGTCCGCGGGCCGTGCCGTTGGCGTCGGTCACGCGGGCCGCGTCCACCCCGCGCCACATGAGCTCGGACAGCACATCGCGCAACGTCGCGCTCGCGGCGACCTCCGGGCCGTCGACGGTCCCGGGCAGTGCCGCCTCGCCGGCGGTACTGAGTGAGAGCAGGCGCATGGCGCGATCGGCGAGGCCGGTCATGCGCGACACCAGGGGGTCTGCCGGGCGGGTGAGGAGCTCAGCCGGCGGCCCGTACTGCAGCATGCGTCCGCCGCTCATCACCGCGACGTGATCGCCGAGCCGGAACGCCTCGTCCATATCGTGCGTGACCAGCACGATAGTGGTGCCGAAGCGCCGCCGGATATCGAGCAGATCGTCCTGGGCCTTGGCACGGATGATGGGGTCGAGCGCACCGAAGGGCTCGTCCATGAGCAGCAGCTGCGGCCCGGCCGCGAGCGCACGCGCCACGCCGACGCGCTGCTGCTGACCGCCGGAGAGCTGATGCGGAAACTGTCCGGCGAAGGCAGCCGGCTCGAGCGCAAATGCCTCGAGGAGCTCGCTGACCCGCGCCGCGATGCGCGCGGCGTCCCAGCCCAGGAGGCGCGGCACCGTGGCGATGTTCTCGGCCACCGTGCGGTGCGGAAACAGGCCGTGGCCCTGGATCGCGTAGCCGATGCGCCGGCGCAGCAGGTGCGGGGGCTGCGCGCGCGTGTCGCTGCCATCGAGGAGCACGCGGCCGCTCGTCGGCTCCACCAGGCGATTCACCATCCGCAGCAGCGTCGACTTCCCCGAGCCGGAGGTGCCGACGATCACGGTGAGTGAGTTGCGCGGGATCTGCATGGACACGCCGTCAACTACGGTGGCGGCGCCGTAGCACTTGGTGAGATTCTCGATGGTGATCATGCGGGCGCGCGATCCATGACTTCGACCAGCGCATCGAGCACCACCGCGGCGCAGAACGCGAGCACCACGATCGGGATCGCTCCAAGCAGTACCAGGTCGATCGCCGTCTGGCCGATGCCCTGGAAGACAAAGATGCCGAGGCCACCCCCGCCGATGAGCGCGGCCACGGTCACCATGCCGATGTTCTGCACCAGCACGATCCGCACACCGGTGAGGATGACCGGCAGCGCGAGGGGCAGCTCGATCCTGGTCAGTACCTCGGCGCTGGTCATCCCCATGCCCAGCGCCGCATCGACCGTGGCGCGCGGCACGCGCCGGAGGCCCGCGACCGTGTTGGCGACGATCGGCAGCAACGAGTACAGGAACAGCGCCACCACGGCCGGCGCCGCGCCGATGCCGCGGATGCCGAGCTGCGCGGCGAGCGGCACGGCGGCGGCCAGCGCGCCGAGCGGCGCCATCAGGATGCCAAACAGCGCAATTCCGGGGATCGTCTGGATGACGTTGAGCGTGCCGAGCACGGCGGCGCGCAGGCGCGGCACCCGATAGCAGAGGATGCCGAGCGGCAGCGCGGCCACGAGCGCGGCGCCGAGCGAGCCTGCCGCGAGCGCGACGTGCCGCGCGCCTTCGTGCGCAAAGCGCGTGGCGTTGACGGCGTATTCGCGCATGATCGACAGGTGATCGAAGGTGCCGTGTGCCAACGTCAGGAGCGCGGTGCCGACTGCCACGGCGAGCAGTAGAACGCGCAGCACGGGACCGGGACGCAGTCGCGTGATGGCATCGGTGGCGAGGAGCCCCAGGCATACGATGAGAATCCACCACGCCGCCCCGGGTGCGACGCGCACCACCCTGTTACCGGGCGGCGTGAGCGCGTTGCCAGCCGCGGCGACGGCGAGCGCGACCGCGACGACNNAAGCCGCAGCCGCGGGTTGGCCACGCACAGCGCCACCACCGCGACGCCGAAGAGCAGCGCGTAGCAACTTAAGGCCGCCGCGGCGGGCAGCAGTTCGCTCAGGCCGTGCGGTGTACCCGGCACGATGCGGTTGGCCTTGAAGACGACGAAGGGCAGGGTGAGGAGCGCTGTGGTCCCCGCCGTGCTCAGCAGCGCCCNNAGCTCTCCATCAGCGGCTTCACCAGGGGCGCGATCCGCGGGTACTGCTTCAGCACCGCCTCGCGGATGATGGGGACCGGTGCGTAGATCGGCTGATCGTGCCGATCGTCCTCGAGCATGCGCAGCTTCGCGGCAACGATGCCGCCGTCGGTGCCGTACACCATCGCGGTGTTGGTGCCGTTGGTGCCGGCGGCGGCAGCGGCGATGGTGGCCGCGGTCTCGCCGCCGGCGAGCACGATCAGCTGCTCGGAGCGCAGCGTGAAGTCGTAGGTTCGCTCCAGCGAGCGCAGGGCGCCGGCGTTGGCGAACTCCGCCGAGCAGGCGAGTACCACCGGAGCGCCGCCGCGCACCCAGCGGCCGAAATCGCTCAGGGTGCGCAGATGGCTCCCCGCGGCCACGTCCTCTCGCACCGCGAGCGCCCAGGCGTTGCTGGCGCGCGCGGGCGTGAGCCACACGATGTGATTCGCGTCGTAGTCGAGCCGCGCGCCGCGCGCGTAGCCCTGCGCGAGCTCCTTCCACGCCGGGTTGGCGCTGTCGTTGAAGAAGAAAGCGGCGTTGCCGGTGTACTCCACGTACAGGTCGATCTCGCCGGTGAGCAGCGCCTTGCGCACCACCGGGGTCGCGCCGATCTTGGTGCGGTCGACGGTGGGTATGTCGTGGGCGTTCAGGAGCAGGCGGATCATCTGCCCGAGCATGGCCGACTCGCTCGAGAGCTTGGAGGAGACCACCACCGCCGCCTGTGCAGGCGGCAGCGCGCCGAGCGCGAGCGTCAGTACCAGGCACAGCGACTTTAGAATTCCCACGATTGCACGTTGTCGATTGTCGTGGTGCCCGTCAAGATACCCGTACCAAGATGACACCGCCGCAGCCAGACCGCGCGCCGCGCCCGCGCAGTTCCAGCGCCTCGAGCGGCCGCTATTCGTTGTGGCGGCTGCTGCGCGAGGGCTGCAACGGCCAGCGTGGCTGGTCGCGCGCCTGGGCGAAGGCGCAAGTCCGCCCTGGCTACCGGGTCGTCATCGTGGGCGGTGGCGGTCACGGGCTGGCCACCGCCTACTACCTGGCCACCGAATACGGCATCCGGGACGTCGCTGTGGTGGAGCGCGGTCCGATTGGCCTCGGTAATGTCGGACGCAATACCACCATCATCCGCTCCAACTACTTCCTCCCCGACAACATCCGCTTCTACGAGTATTCGCTCAAGCTGTGGGAGGGGCTCGAGCGGCGTCTGAACTTCAACGCCATGGTGAGCCAGCGCGGCACGCTCAACCTGTTTCACACCGAGGCACAGCGCGACCTCATGACGCGGCGCGCAAACCAGATGCGCCTGTTGGGTGTGGACGCCGAGGCGGTGAGCCGCGAAGCGGTGCGCTCGCTCGTGCCGCTTGTCGACCTCGACAACGGCCGCTACCCGGTGTTGGGAGGCTTCCTGCAGCCGCGCGGCGGGACGGTGCGTCACGACGCCGTCGCCTGGGGCTATGCGCGCGGCGCCTCCGAGGCCGGCGTCGATATCATCGAGCACTGCGAGGTGACCGGGCTGCGCCGCGAGGGGGCGCGCATCACCGGGGTCGAGACCACGCGCGGCCCGATCGCGGCGCAGATCGTGTGCCTTGCCGTCGCCGGCCATTCTTCGGTGCTCGCGGCCACGGCCGGACTCACGCTGCCGATCGAAAGCCACGTGCTGCAGGCGTTCGTCACCGAGGGGATCAAGCCCGTGCTCGATGTCGTCCTCACCTACGGTGCCGGACACTTCTATGTCAGCCAGTCCGACAAGGGTGGCCTGGTATTCGGCGGTGCCATCGACGGCTACAACACCTACGGGCAGCGCGGCACCCTGCCGATGGCGGAGGAGGTCGCCGCCTCCGCGGTCACGCTGCTGCCCGGAGTGGCGCGCCTGAAGATCCTCAGGCAATGGGGCGGGGTCATGGACATGAGCATGGACGGCTCGCCGATCATTTCCACCACGCCGCTCGCGGGGCTGATTTTCAACGGCGGCTGGTGCTACGGTGGCTTCAAGGCCATTCCGGCCGGCGGCATGACCACGGCGCATCTGATCGCGCGCGGCGAAGCGCACCCGGTGGCGGCGCACCTGGACCTGGCGCGCTTTGCCGCCGGGCGCACCTGCGACGAGCGCGGCATCGGCCCGTACCCGTACCTGCAGTAGAACCAAGGCGCCGGATGCTGCGTATTCACTGTCCCCGGTGCGGCACGCGCGACGAGAGCGAGTTTCGCTATCGCGGCGATGCCGGTCGCGTGCGCCCGGCGCCCGATGCGGGACTCGCGTCCTTCAGCGCCTACGTCTACGAGCGCGACAATCCCCGCGGCTGGCACCTCGAGTGGTGGCTGCATGTGGCCGGCTGCCGGCAGTTGCTGAAGGTCGTGCGTCACACGCAGTCGCACGAGATCCGCTGGATAGGCCGACCGGAGGAGACAGCGCCGCTGCCCGAGGACTGCGCACCGTGAGCGCGGCGCCGGGACGCATCGCCGCGGGGCTGCTTACGGCGGGCGGGCGTGCCGTCACGTTCCGCTTCGACGGCCGCACCTTCCAGGGACTCGAGGGCGACACGCTCGCCTCGGCGCTGCTCGCGAGCGGTGAGCGGCTGATCGGCCGCAGCTTCAAGTACCACCGCCCGCGCGGCATCTTCACCGCCGGCCCGGAGGAGCCCTGCGCGCTGGTCGACCTCATGACGGCGTCCGGGCGCGAGCCGAACCAGCTCGCGACCACGCTGCTCTTGCACGAGGGACTCGAGGCGGTGAGTCAGAACCGCTGGCCGTCGCTCGCATTCGACGTGAGATCTGCGCTCGATCGGCTGTCGCGCTTTGTGCCTGCGGGCTTCTACTACAAGACATTCATGTCGCCCGGGTGGGCCTGGGAGCGTCTCTACGAGCCACTCATCCGCCGCGCGGCGGGTCTTGGCGTGCTCGCGCCGCTGGTCGGCGCGCACGCCGAGCCGGCGGAAACGCTCCACCAGCATGCGGATGTGCTCATCGTCGGTGCCGGGGCCGCGGGGCTCGCCGCTGCTGCCGTCCTCGGTGCGAGTGGCCTGCGGGTGCTGCTGGCGGAACAGGATGCCGCCCTGGGGGGCGGCACGCTGCTCGATGCGCGCTGGCAGTCCTGGCGCGAGCGCCGCCGCGCCGGGCTCGAACGGCTCCCCGGGGTGCGCTGCCTCGAGCGGACCACGGTGCTCGGCGCCTACGGGCACGGCGTATTCGCGGCGCTGGAGGTACTCGGCGCGGCCGAGCGCGCCGCGTTCGGCGGGCTGCGCGAGCGGCTGCATGTTATTCGGGCGCGCGGCGTGCTCCTGGCCACCGGCGCGATCGAGCGGTTGATCGCCTTCAGCGGTAACGACGTCCCGGGAGTGATGCTCGCCGGTGCTGCGCTGGCTTACCTGCGCCGCTACGGCGTGGCGGTCGGGCGCCGTCCGGTATTCTTTATTAATAACGACGAGGCCTACGAAGCGCTGTTTGCGCTCGCCGCCGCCGGCATCACCGCCGTGGGTGTTGCCGACGTGCGCCCGGCCTCGCGTGCGGCCGAGCGTGCGCGCGAGCTCGGCGTGGAGGTGCTGTGCGGCGCGCGCGTCACGGCCGTGCGCGGACGCGGTGCGCTGAGCGCCGTACAGATCGTCACCGCCGAGGGCGCGAAGCGCGAGCTCGCCGCGGACTGTCTGCTGATTTCCGGCGGCTTCACGCCCGCCGCCGCGCTCGCAACTCAGCTGGGGGCGCCGCTCGCCTGGGCGGAATCCATCGCTGCCTTCGTGCCGGAGCTTGCCGGCGCCGTCGGGGCCGTCGCCGGCGCGGCGCGCGGCGTGTTCG
>PMHN01000327.1 GCA_003156695.1 Gammaproteobacteria bacterium | reverse complement strand
GCCAGCGACGCGTCACGTTCGTCGACCTCGTGCTGCATGTCCGACACCACGCTCTGGAATATCAGGCGGCGGCTTTCGGCGTGCTGCAGCGCCTCCAGACACAGCGCGTTGCGCTCGCGCTCGACGTTGAGATCGCGCATGACGGCGGCGTGAGCACGTTCACTCGCCACCAGCGCCTGGCGGCGTTCGAGGGCCGCGCTGTCACGGGCACGCGCGGCGGCCTCGCGTGTGTCCAGCGTCTGCTGCAGCTGGGTGGCGCGTACGGTCGCGGCGTCCAGCAGTTCGCGCGCCCGAGCCAGCTCACCCTCGAGCTCAGTCGCGCGCCGCACCGCGGCGCTGTCAGCGGCCTGCTGCTGCGCAACGAGCTCGGTATGCCGCCGCGCGGCCGCGGCCATGAGTTCCTCGTGCCCGGTACGCAGCTGCGAGAGCTCGCTCGCACCGAGCGCGGCGCGTTCCTCGACCGAGGCGAGCTGCGCGCGCACTTCCTGCAACGATTCCTCGACTTGCCGGACACGCTCGTCCTTCGCGGCGAGCAGCTCCTGGGTGTCGCACAGTCGCGCGTACAGAACCTGCAGGCTCTTTTCGAGCTGCTCGCGTGCCTCGTCGGCGGCCGGCTCGGGTAGCGCGGCGCGCGACGCGTGCGGCATTACCCAGGTTTCCGTGTGATGCACGTCCGCATCCGCGGCGGGCGCCGACGGCTCCCCGCCCGCAGGATCGAGCACCGGCAGCTCGGCGGTGCTGTCGAGGTCGACGTCCAATGGTGCGGGGGGTGACGACACGATTGCGGCAGTCTAGCGCCGCCGGCGGACGCAGCCTGCTGTGCCCGAAAAATTTTGTGAGAGGAGTCCGGAAAAGCCTAGTTTCCGCGCAGGAACTCCAGCACCGCGTCGGCCAGTTCCGCCGGCGCGCTGGTAAAGGGATCAGCGCCCGGATCGCGCACCTCGATGAGCCGCGCGGCCGGCAGCACTTCGCGCGCCCGTGCGGTGGCGTCCCACAGCTCATCGTGCACCCGCAGCATCAGCACCCGTTGGCTCAGACTGCCGAGGCGCTCGCGCAGCGGATAGTGCACCGCGGCATCGCCGCTGGGCACCGACACCAGCACCACCCGTCTGATCTGCGCCGCGCGCGTGGCGGCGAGCTCGGTTGCGAGCAGCGCGCCGCTGCGATGCCCCAGCACGTCGATGTGCCTGAAGCGCATGCTGTCGAGGAAGTCACCGATCGCCGCGGCGTAGTCCGCGATGCGTGCCGGCTGGGGTGGCGGATCGGATTCACCACACCCCGGGAGATCTGGCGCGTATCCCGAGCGATCCTGGCCAATCAGCGTCAGAAATCGGCGGAACACGCGCGCCGAGCCCGCTACTTCGTGCAGACACAAGAGCGACGTGCCCTCCTCGAAGCCGCCACCACCGGGCATGACGTGGTGAACATGAAGCTGGCCGTAACGGCATTCGAAGTAACCGCGGCGCACGCGCGGTTCAACGCTGATGCTGTCGCGGCGGATGGTACCTTTTGGCATGTGAACAATAGTGCCATTCGCAGGCGTACTTGCGTAACGGGTCCGGGCGCGTACATTGGGGGGAACTATGCGTTACGCACTGGCGTTTTCGCTGCTGCTGGCCGCCCTGAGCGGCTGCGGGCTGGCCGGCACCGCGGTCACCGCGACCGACGCCGCGGCAGCCGCTTCGCAGCAGGCCGCCCAGGCCAAGCAGACCGAAGAGCGCGTCCGGGAACAGCTCGATGCTGCCAACCGCGCGGCGGAAGAACAGCGGCGCGCCGCGGAAGCGCAGGCGCAGTAAGGTGCCCCCGCTGACCTCCAACCTGCAGATCCGGATCAAGCGTCCGCCCGCCCAGCCCGCCGACCTGGAGCTGATCGAGGCGCCGCGGCCAACCCTTACCAATGGCACTTTCCTCGCGCGGGCGATCTGGCTGGCACTCGATCCATTCGTGTGCATGCCAGGCGGCGCCTCACCGGCAGCGGCGAAGCCCGGCGACCTGGTGCCGGCGCGCGGCGTCGGCCAGGTGATCGACTCGCGCCACGAGGTCTTCGGCGTCGGCAGCCTGGTCGAACTCGACTGCGGCTTGCAGCAGCTGTGCGTCTCAAACGGCCAGCACGCGCGGCTGCTGCATCCGGGCCAGACGCCTGCCTCGACCGCCCTGGGGGTATTGGGAGTGCCGGGCATGACGGCTTATTTCGGCCTGCTCGATGCCGCGCGGCTGCGTCCCGGGGAGACCGTGCTGGTTTCCGCGGCGGCGAACGCGGCGGGCGCGATGGCCGGACAGATCGCCATGCTCAAGGGCGCGCGCGCCATAGGAATTGCGGGCTCGCGGGAAAAATGCGACTGGGTGACCCGTCACGCACGCCTCTCGGCCTGCATCAACCACTCAGCGGAGAACCTGAGCGCGCGGCTGAAGCAACTCGCGCCGCACGGTGTCGACGTGTATTTCGACAACGTGGGCGGGAGTCTGCTCGAGAACATCGTCGCCGGCGGCCACTTCGCCCCTGGCGCGCGCATCGTGCAGAACAACCTGCAGCCGGCGATACCGGCAGCGCTGCACGGGGTACAGGTGCTGCGCGCCAGCGCGCGCGACTACGAACATCGGCGCGCGGAGTTTCTGCGTGAAGCAATCGCCTGGCACGGCGCGGGACGCATCGCCGCCAAAGACCACGTCGTCGAGGGACTGGCCAATGCCCCCGCGCACCTGCTGCTCGCGATGCAGGGCGGAAACTTCGGCCGGCCGCTCGTGCGGGTCTGACGAGCGCCCAGGCCGCCCCGGCGCTTAGCGTCTCCTGCTTCGGCCGCGGGCGCTCTTGCGCTTCGCGCGCGCGCGCTTCTTCGGTGCCGCGCGGCGTGCGCTCTTACGCGCTGCCTTGCGCGCCACCTTGCGGACGCTCTTGCGCTTCACGCGGCGAGCCTTGCGAGCCGGCTTCCTGGTCGCCTTTTTGCGGGTCGCCTTTTTCTTGGCCTGCTTCTTCTTGGCCTTCTTCGGCTTCGCGACTGGCTTCTTCGCAACGGGTGCGGCTACCGGCCTGGCCGGCGCCGTGGGTTTGGGCGCTGCCGGTTTGAGCGCCGGTGGCCTGGGCTGCGGAGCCGCGAACGCAGCTTTAGGTGGCGCGGGGGGCTTCTCAGGCGCGGCCGCCGGCTTCGGCTGACTCGCGGTGCGCGCCAGTTCGTGCACGGCGAACGCGCCGCCTTGCGGATCCATGAAGAGCGCGACCCAGCTGCCGCCCGGAACTTCCGTTGGGCCATGCAGCAGACGGCCGCCCGCCGCCTTCACGGCCGCGACCGCGCGGTTGGCGTCGGCGACGTGGACGTAGCTCAGCCACGAGGGTGGGGTGGAAGGACCCTGCACGTTGCACATGCCGCCGACTTCTTTGCCGGCGTGCTCGAAGAGCTGGTAGACGCCCATGCCACCCATGTCATGTCCGCGTCCCTTGCGCCAGCCGAACAGCTCGCCGTAGAANNGTCGCGCCCTGCGGATCAGCCAGCACCGCGAAACGCCCGACGTTCGGGATATCCGTCGCAGCCTTGTGCACTCTCGCTCCGAGCCCCTGCGCCTGGGCGCAGGTGGCATCCACGTTCGGCGTGCCCACGTATAGCAACCAGTGGGGTGGCGCGCCGGCGGCTTCCGCGGGCAGCGCCATCAGGCCACCGATCTGCGTCTGCCCCGCCATCCATATCGTGTAGCCGGGCATGCTCGAGGGCTGGATCCGCCACGGCAGCACTTTCTGATAGAACGCGCCGGAAGCGGCGATATCGGTCGTCAGCAATTCGTGCCAGATGAATCGTCCACGGATCTCCGCATTGCTCATGGCGAGTCTTCCTCTTGTTGGCGCGCGACATCTGCACTGTCGACGACAGGCGCGACATTCTGCCCTGCTCCACCCCCACTGTCATGCTTGTTGGGGTGCCTGGCGCACGTTCTTTAAGCTGAGTCGGCCTCGGCGTGCTTAGCCGTGGGCACCATCGGACGGTAGCTCGTACCCAGCAGGCGCGCCGGCAATGGGAACGCGCTTATCAGCGATACCACCAGCGAGGAGGCGTAGGGAACCGACTGCACCAGCAGCACCACGATCCATGCGAGATGGTCGGGCCCGGCGTTCTGCGGCAAGGCGGTGTGCGACACCNNACGCCGACAGGATGAGGGCGGCCATCATCAGCGTCTCCTCGCGCGCGGCGGCGAGCGCGCGCAGGAGGCCCGAGGAACTGCCGCCCTTGGGCGTCCGGAAGAACGGCTCGCTCCTGGTCGCGAGGCCTTTCACCGCCGCCGTGCCGATGGTATGTGTCAGGGCCAGTCCGGCGATCGCCGCCGCCAGGGTCTGCCGGTAACTGGCGCCCACCCGCACCCGGTACAGGTGCGCGAGCTTCGCGAGCTTGAAGGTGAACAGCGACAGCGGCAGCACCGAGTACATCACCAGCGGCGCGTCCACCCGCCCCGGCGCCCACACCATGGCGGCCGACCAGCCGAGGGCGGCGAGGTTGAATAACAGGTTGACCCCGTCGGCCACCCACGGCAGCCAGCCGGCGACGAAGTGATAGCGCTGGCCGGCGGACAGCGGGCCACCCTCAAGGAACAGCGCGCGCGCGTGCGCCTTCATAATCTGCATGGCGCCGTAGGCCCAGCGGAAGCGCTGCTTCTTGAAATCGATAAAGGTATCGGGCATCAGCCCGCGGCCATAGCTCGTCGGCACGTAGCTCGCATCGAAGCCGCTCTCGAAAATCCGCAGGCCGAGCTCGGCATCCTCGGTGATGCACCATTCGGCCCAGCGGGCGACATCCAGCTGCGCGCGCCGCACCATGGTCATGGTGCCGTGCTGGATGATGGCGTTGCGCTCGTTGCGCGTGATCATGCCAATGTGGAAGAAGCCGCGGTACTCGGCATAGCACATGGCCTTGAAGGCGCTCTGGTCCGCATCGCGGTAGTCCTGCGGGCCCTGCATGATGGCGATGCGCTGATCCTCGAACACGGAGGTCAGGTCGCGCAGCCAGCGGGCCTCCACCACATAGTCACTGTCGATGACGGCGACGATCACGGCGTCGGCGGCGGTGCGCGCGAGCGCGAAGTTGAGCGCGCCGGCCTTGAAGCCGGTGAGCGGCGCGACGTGGAAGAAACGGAATCGCGGCCCAAGCTGCGCGCAATGCGCCTCGACCGGGCGCCAGACGTTCTCGTCGCGCGTGTTGTTGTCGATGACCAGCACTTCGTAGTCCGGGTAATCGAGGCGCGCGAGCGCATCGAGAATCTGGCGCAGAATGATTCCTTGACGGGCCTTGGCCGGCACGTGAATCGAGACCTTCGGCGGTTGCGCGCTGTGAGTGAGCAACGGCGCGCCACCGCGACGGCGGTACGTCACCCAGTGCGCCTCGGCCCACTCGTGCGCCTCGGCGAGCAGCACCAGCATCACGCCCAGCATCCCGAGCAGTAGCAGCACTCCGGAAATGACACTCGAGACCGTCATGTACTGCTGCGTAAAGTCGTAGATCACCCACACGGCAATGGTGGCGGCGGCGTACACCACGATGGCGAGGAAGCTGCGCCCGCGGTTACGCAGCGTGCGGCTGTTCAGATACAGCAGCCCGAGTACCAGCAGCGACACCGCCACCGACACTGCCGCGAGAACGTGCCACTCGGGAACCCGCACGATGGCCGCGGTGAAGGCGAACTTCGGCCGCCGGTTGACGTCGTACACGCCCCAGTACGAGCCGACCGCGCCCTCCTGGTACGCCTTCCACGGCTGATCGAAGGCCTCCATCACGTAGTAAACCAGCTGTTCCTTCTCGGCGCGGTGCAGAAACTGGCGCAGGAACAGTGCCTCGTTGGCCTCCGACGCCACCGCCGATTCACGGGTGCGGCCGCGGCTTGGCCAGCCGATCTCCGCCACCACGATCTGCTTGTGCGGGAAGGCCTTCTGCAGGCGCTTGTACTGGGTCAGCGAGTAGTCGACCGCCTCATCGACCGGCACGCCCTCCCAGTACGGCAGCAGGTGCACGCCGATGAAATCGACGTGCTGCGCGAGCTCGGGATGCGCCAGCCACGTGTCCCAGGTCTCGGCGGTGCCGACCGGCTGGCCGATGGCGGCGCGCGCGCGATCCAGGTCCTTCTCAAGTTCCTCGATCGGCAGGTCGCCGCGCAGCAGCACCTCGTTGCCGATCAGCACCCGCACGACATTGACGTGCGAGTTCGCAAGCTGGATGGCCGTCTGCAGCTGCTGCTCATTGTTGTCGCGGTGGCCATCGAGCCAGGCACCCAGGGCGACGTTCAGACCATGTTTCTCGGCGAGCGCGGGCACGTCCGCCAGTGTGTCGGCGACGCTGTAGGTGCGTACCGCGTTGACCTTGCCCTGCAGCAACTGCAGGTCGGAGTCGATCTCCGCGTCGGTGGGCATCTGGAAGTGCGTCGGGTCCTCGTTGGCGCGAAACGGCGAGAAGGCAAACCCCTGGATGAGCGCCGGCCAGGGCGGCTCGCTGGTCGGGCGGTTGAGCAGCGCCCAGACCGCGAACGTGAGCGTCGCGAACAGCGCCGCGATCAGGACGCTCGGGATCGCTTTCATGCCTGTGCCGGGCCTACCAGCTGCCGGTGTTAGGCATGGATTTCCACGGCTCGGCGGGCGCGAGCGCAGCGCCCTTCTGCAAGAGCTCGATGGAGATGTTGTCGGGCGAGCGCACGAACGCCATATGCCCGTCGCGCGGCGGCCGCAGAATGGTCACGCCGTGATCGGCGAGGCGCTGACAGGTCGCGTAGATGTCATCGACGGCGTAGGCGAGATGCCCGAAATTGCGGCCGCCACCGTACTCCTCCGGATCCCAGTTGTGGGTGAGCTCGACCTGGGCGTCGAGATCGCCCGGCGCCGCCAGGAACACGAGCGTAAAGCGCCCCCGCGGGTAGTCCTTGCGCGACAGCTCGCT
This sequence comes from Gammaproteobacteria bacterium, assembly GCA_003156695.1. GTDB lineage: Bacteria > Pseudomonadota > Gammaproteobacteria > Steroidobacterales > Steroidobacteraceae > 13-2-20CM-66-19. Next base: position 11,807 of record PMHN01000327.1, on the reverse strand, counting down.
GAGGCCCAGGGCGTCACGGTAGAACTTCAGCGATGCGTCGATGTTGGTGACGCGGACCATGGTATGCAGGTACTTCATCGCGCTCGTGCCTCGGGTTCAGAACATCTCCGACGGTCCGGGAGGCTGGATTTCGACCTCATGGCGCGCGGCGATGAATTCCCCGGTGATCATGGCATCGTAACCCTGCCCCGGTCCCACCATCGGATACACGCCGGCGTCCGGATCGATCATCACTTCCAGGAACGCCGGACCCGCGTAGGCCACGAACTGCGCGATGACACGCGGCACGTCCTCCTTGCGGTCAAGACGCACCGCATAGCGGAAGCCGTCGGCCTGCGCGGCCTTGACGAAGTCTTTCTTGTGCAGCGAGCGATCGCTCGCCGACAGCCGGCCCTTGAAGAAGAGCTTTTGCCACTGCTTCACCATGCCGTCGCCGAAGTTGTTGAGCACCACGACCTTCACCGGCAGCTCATAGGTCGTGACGGTCTCCAGCTCCCCGATGTTCATGCGGATGCTCGAATCGCCGTCGACGTCGATGACCAGCCGGTTAGGGCAGGCAATCTGTGCGCCCACCGCCGCCGGCAGGCCGAATCCCATGGTGCCCATGCTGCCGGAGGTCAGCCATTGCCGCGCGCCGGTGAAATCGCAGTACTGCGCTGCCCACATCTGGTGCTGGCCCACGCCGGTGGTGATGATCGCCGCGCCGCGGGTATGGCGGTTGAGTTCCTCGAGCACGTAGTACGGCTGGATGAGGGGACTCGCGCGGTCGTAGTTCATGGCATGGACGCGCTTGAGCCCGGCAAGATGCGCCGCCCAGGGGCTGAAATCACGGCGGAAATTGCTCTGCCGCCCGTGTGCGGTGAGTGCCTGCAGCGCCTCGGGGACCAGTCCCACGTGACTCCATTGCACGCGCTTCACCTTGTTGATCTCGAGTTGGTCGACGTCCAGGTGCGCGATGCGCGCGCCGCGCGCGAATTTATCCGGCACGCCGGCCACGCGGTCATCGAAGCGCGCGCCGACGGCGATGAGCAGGTCACAGTCCTCGACCGCGTAGTTGGCGAACGCCGCGCCATGCATGCCGAGCATGCGCATCGCCAGGGGATGGGTGGTGTCCAGCGACCCGATGCCCATGAGCGTCGTCACCACCGGCACACCATATGCGGTCGCGAACTCGGTGAGCGCCGCCGCGGCGTTGCCGTTGATCACCCCGCCGCCCGCGTAGATCAGGGGGCGACTCGACTCCCCGAGCATGGCGAAAAACGCCGCAGCCGCGCTCGCATCGAGGGCCGCGTCGGTGAGCTCGCGCATGCGGCGCCGGTAACCCGGCATAGGCAGGAGTCCCTCACCCTGGAACACGCCCTCCCAGGTCTGCACGTCCTTGGGGATATCCACGACCACCGGCCCTGGCCGTCCCGTGCGGGCGATTTCGAAGGCCGTGCGAATCGTGCTTTCCAGCCGCAAGGGGTCGGTTACCAGGAAAATATGCTTGGCGACCGCGCCCATCATGGTGGGCACCGGGGCTTCCTGGAATGCGTCCGTGCCGATCGATGCCCGTGAGACTTGGCCGCAAATAACTACAATCGGTACCGAATCTGCCATGCAATCGCGCACTGGTGTAACAGTGTTGGTCGCGCCGGGCCCGGACGTCACCAGGCAAACCCCCACCCGGCCGCTCGCCCTGGCGTAGCCGGCAGCCATGAACCCCGCCCCCTGCTCGTTCGCCGGGACGATGAGCGGGATCTGCGGCGCACCGGTACGGGCGCACTCGGAGTTGTAGAGGAAAACCGCGTCGTAGGTGGGCAGGATCGCCCCGCCGCTGTAGCCGAAAATCGCACTCACGCCCTCATCCGCGAGCACCTGCATGATCATGCGGGCGCCGCTCAGGGTCTGGCCGGCCAGCGGATGTCCCACCCGGCGCGGCTGGATAACCGTGTCGCTCATGGACGCGTTTCTCGGTCTGCGTGCGAGGAAAAGCCGAAGCGGCCGATCAGCCTAGCAGCTTAGGTAAGTGCTGCAAACTCGGGGCGATCCTTTATTCTCGCGACGAGCATGCGTCACATCATCGCGATTCTGCTGCAGAACGAAGCCGGCGCACTGACCCGGGTGGCGGGCCTTTTCTCCTCGCGCGGCTACAACATCGAGTCACTCTCGGTCGCACCGACCGAAGACCCGACAGTCTCGCGCCTGACCCTGGTCACCACAGGCTCCGACCCGGTGATCCAGCAGATCCTCAACCAGCTCAACAAGCTCGTGGATGTCGTGCAGGTCCTCGACATGACCCTGGGTGCGCACCTGGAGCGGGAGCTGGTGCTGTTGAAGGTCAAGGTGGAGGCGGGGCAGACGGACGCGGTCCGTGGCCACGTGGTTCGCAGCGGCGGCCGCGTGCTGGATCCGGCGACCGAAGGCTTCATCGTCGAGCTGACGGCGAGCGAGGCGGAGGTCAACACCTTCGTCGCCGACCTCGGCCAGCGCGGGCAGCTCCTGGAAGTGGTGCGCAGCGGCGCGCTCGGCATCAGTCGCAGCGCGCGCGCGTCGCGGGCCCGCCCCGCCCCGCCCAGCTGATCGCGCGGTGCGTGGACTTGGCGGCCAGCGGGGCTCAGCATAGAGCTCGCGTCCGCCGGAACCCCTCATGAAAACAACAACAGTCTTCGTCGCCGCTCCTCTTTGGCTGCTGTCCGCGCAGGCCGCCACGGCACCACCGACGACCGCCACGCATGACGTGACCGACACCTATCACGGCACGGTGATCCATGATCCCTACCGCTGGCTGGAGCAGGCCGACGCCCCGGCGGTTAAGACGTGGATCGATGCGCAAAACGACTACACCGAAGCGGCGCTGTCGGCCTATCCCGGGCGCGCGGCGATCGCCGAGCGCGTGCGCGAGTTGGCCCTCACTTCGACTCGACGCACCGACCCGGTGATCGCCGGCGGCATGCTCTTCTACCTGCGCCAGACCCCGCCGCAGCCGCAGCCGGTGCTGGTGGCGGAGGGCTGGCCTACGGGCGCGGCCAAGGTGCTGATCGACCCGAACGACGCCAACGGCGATGTGGCCATCAGTGACTACTGGCCGGCTCCCGACGGCCGCCAGCTTGCTTACGGCACCGCGCAGGGGGGCGATGAGAACACCACGATCCATTTCGTCGATGTCGGAAGCGCCAAGGTGGCGACCGACGCACTCGCCAACACCGGCGGCTNNCGCTCGTCTGGGACGCCGACGGCAAGGGGGTGACCTATACGCGCCTGCCGCTGCCGGGCAGTGCGCCTGTGGACCGGCTGCAGTTCAACGCCGCGCTCTACCACCACGTGTTCGGCACGCCGGCGAGCGCGGACACGCTGGTGCTGGGCAAGGACTTCTCGCCACTCGCCGAGTACACGCTGCTCGCCTCGCAGAGCGGCGCACTCGCCGCGGCATTGGTCCACTACGGCGACGGCAGCCCGGGGCACGTGTACCTGCGCGTCGGCCGCGAGTGGCAGCGGGTGCTCGGCACAGAAGCCAAGGTGATGTCGGACAAAACCGCCTGGGACGGCGAGCAGTTGCTCGTCGTGTCCCACCAGGACGCCCCGCGCGGCAAGCTGCTCGGTATCGACGCTTCCGGCAAGAGCCGCGTGCTCGTGCCCGAGCAGGACTGGGCGATGAACGCAGTCGCGCCGATCAAGGGCGGCTACCTGGTCGCGGAAGTGTCCGGCCCCGACTGGCGCGTGCGCCACTACGGCGCCGACGGACGCGCGCTGCGCACCGTGGCGCTGCCTGCCGGCATCGGGATTGCCTCGCTGGCGGGCAGCGGCGCATCGCCCCAGGCGCTGATCGGCTATTCAGGCTGGTCGATTCCGCCGCGCTGGACTCGCTACGATGGGGCGAGCGGCACGGTGGTCACGGAGTTCGAGACCAAGGCGGCGGCGGACTACTCACGGGTGCGCAGCTACCGCCTCAACGCGCGCTCGGTCGACGGCACCAGCGTGCCGGTGACGGTGCTCGCGCTCGCCGGCGTGACGCCCGACGGCAGCCGCCCGGCGATCCTGACCGCCTACGGCGGCTTCGACCTGCCACAGGCGCCGCGCTTCCTCGGCATCTGGCTCGCCTGGCTCGAGCGCGGCGGGGTGTTCGCGCTCGCCAACATCCGCGGCGGCAGCGAGTACGGCGAGGGCTGGCACGAGGGCGGCATGCTCGGACACAAGCAGCACGTGTTCGACGACTTCCACGCCGCGGCGCTCTCGCTGGTGAGCGCGCACTGGACGGACAGTGCGCACCTCGGCATCGAGGGCGGCTCCAACGGCGGACTGCTGATGGGCGCGGCCCTGACGCAACACCCGCAGGATTACCGCGCGGTGGTGAGCAGCGTCGGCATCTACGACATGCTGCGTTCGCAGCTGTGGCCCAACGGGGAATACAACATCTCCGAGTTCGGCACGGTGAAGAACGCGGCCGACTTCGCCTGGCTGGCGGCGTATTCGCCGCTGCTGCACGTCAGGCAGGGCGCCGCTTACCCGGCGGTGCTGCTGATTACCGGCGAGAACGATCCGCGCGTCGCGCCCTGGCAATCACGCAAGTTCGCCGCGGCGCTGCAGGCGAGCGGCTCGCCGCGGCCCATCCTGCTGCTCACCCGCCGCAACGAAGGGCACGGCGTGACGTCGTCGTTCAGCCAGCGGGTGGGCAACAGCGGCGTGATGCTGGCATTCTTCGCGCAGCAGCTCGCGCTGCCGTCGGCCGCGCCAGCCGGCAGGCCGTGAGCGGGCGCCGCCCGCGCTCACTTCAGGGCACGAGCACCGTCGAGCCGGTGGTGCGCCGGCCCTCAAGATCCCGGTGCGCGTCGGCGGCACGGGCGAGCGCGTATCGCTGGCCGATCACGATGCGCACCTTGCGGGCGCGCACCGCGGCAAAGAGCTCACGCGCTCCCTTGGTGAGTTCCTCGCGCGAAGCGATGTAGTCAAAGAGCGTGGGGCGGGTGAGAAACAGCGAGCCACGCTTGGTGAGCTCCAGCGGACTGATGGCAGGCGCCGGCCCCGAGGCGTTGCCGAAGCTCACCATCATGCCTAAGCGCCTGAGGCAATCGAGCGAGTCCATGAAGGTGTCCTTGCCCACGGCGTCGTACACGACGGCGACTCCCGCACCGCGGGTGATCTCCTTGACGCTCTCGACCAGCGCGTCGCGTCCGGAAATCAGCACATGGCGGCAGCCGTGCTTGCGCGCGAGCTCCGCCTTGGCCTCGTTGCCGACCACGCCGATGACCGTGGCGCCGAGTGCGCGCGCCCACTGGCACAGGATGAGGCCAACCCCGCCGGCGGCGGCGTGCACCAGGATGGTGTCGCCGCGCGCCACCTTGTAGGTGCGGCGAATGAGGAAATGCGCGGTGAGCCCTTTGAGCATGAGGGCGGCGGCCTGCTCGTCGGAGATTCCCTTCGGGATCTTCACCAGCCGCTCCGCCGGCACGTTGCGCAGCTCGCTGTAGGCGCCTGAGGTGGAATACACGTAAGCGACCCGCTCACCGACGCGAAATCCACGCACGCCGCGCCCGAGGGCGGTGATGACGCCCGCCGCCTCGCGCCCGAGCCCCCGCGGCAGCTCCCCCGGATACAGACCGGTGCGCTCGTACACGTCGATGTAGTTCACGCCAATGGCGGTGTGGCGGATCTGCACCTCGTGCGTGGCGGGCTTACCGGGCTCGAGTTGCTCGTTACGCAGGACCTCGGGCCCACCGAAGCTGTGGAAACGGATGGCGGCTGGCATGGGGAGAAGGATAGCGCCGGATCGGCGGGGACGCGATGCCCCGGAATGCGTAGGGCCCGTCGCCTACAGCGCGGAATCGTCCGTTTCGCCGGTGCGGATGCGGATGACGCGCTCGATCTCGGTGATGAAGATCTTGCCGTCCCCTACCTTGCCGGTCTTGGCGGCCTTGAGGATGGCGTCAACCACCTGGTCGGCAAGGTCGCCGCGCACGGCGACCTCGATGCGTGTCTTGGGTACGAAGTCGACCACGTACTCGGCGCCGCGATANNTCGTCGAGCTTGAACGGCTTGATGATCGCGGTGACCAGTTTCATGAGCGGACTCCGTCTTGCTTAGGCCTGCGGCGCGATGGATTTTGCAGTTTTCATGCCATGCACTGAAAGTGAGGAAAAGTCGCGCCGGTCATCTGTGTGCGGTGCGCCGCCGCGGCAGCCTGCACCAGGCTGGCGCACATCATCGGTGCACGCCCTTGAGTGGTGCGGCGGTGACGCGTACGCGTAAGGTAACCTCGGGTGTCAATGTACCAACAAATCGTGATTGCCGGGGGTGGCCAGGCCGCCGTCCAGGCGGTGGATACCCTGCGCCGCAAGGGCTACACGGGAGGCGTGACCCTCGTGGGCGAGGAGCCGTGGCTGCCCTACCAGCGTCCGCCACTCTCCAAGAAGTATCTGGCGGGCGCGCTCGAGCGTGAGCGTCTCACCATTCGCCCCGAAAAGTTCTTTACCGAGCACAACGTGCAGACTCACCTCGGGCGGCGGGTTACCGGGATCGAGCGCCGCGAGCACCGGGTGCAGCTCGATGATGGCCGGGCTCTGCCCTATGACGCGCTGCTGCTCGCCACCGGCAGTCACCCGCGCCGGCTGACCGCGCCCGGCGCGGACCTGGGCGGCGTTTACTACCTGCGCGGCATCGCCGATGCCGATCGCATACGCGCCGAGTGCGCAGCCGGCGGCCGCCTCGTCGTCATTGGCGGCGGCTACATTGGACTGGAGGTTGCGGCCACCGCGCGTGAACTCGGCATGGAAGTGACCGTGCTCGAGATGGCCGACCGGGTAATGAACCGCGTGGTGTGCGCTGAGCTATCGGCGTTCTACGAAGCCGAGCACGCCCGACACGGCGTGCGCGTGCTGAGCAATGCACGCGTGCGCGCCCTGGCCGGCGATGCCGGCAACGGCCGGGTGCGCGCGGTGCTGACCGAGGACGGCGCCGAGCATGCAGCCGACGTGGTGATCATCGCCGTCGGGGTGGCGGCGACGGATGAACTCGCCGCAGCCGCAGGACTTGAGTGCGGCAACGGCATCCGCGTCGATGAGCATTGCCGCAGCTCGGATCCGGATATCTACGCCGCCGGCGACTGCGCCAATCATCCCAGCCCCCGCTACGGCCGCCGTCTGCGCCTGGAGTCGGTGGACAACGCCTTCGAACAAGGCTCGAGCGCCGCGTTGAATCTCATGGGCACCCCGACCGTGCACGACAAGCTGCCCTGGTTCTGGTCGGACCAATACGATCTGAAGCTCATCATCGTCGGCATCTCGACCGGCTACGACGCCGTGATCGTGCGAGGCGCGCCGGCGGCGCGGGCGTTCAGTGTCTGCTACCTGCGCGACGGCGAGCTCATCGCCATCGACAGCGTGAACGCCCCCAGGGATCAGATGGCGGCCCGCAAGCTGATCGCGGCACGCGGACGGCCGAACCTCGACAAGCTCGCCGATCCCGGCATCGCGCTGAAAGATACGCTCTAGTCCCCGAACGAAACCGCCGGCTGCCCGGCGAAGCGCTGACTGATGTGCTGGCCGATGAGATCCGCCAGGCTTCCCTGCGGGCCGACCGTGCGGTTTATGAGCACGACGCCCGCGTAGTCGCCCTGCAGATTGAAAAACGCGAAGCTGCTGTAGCCACCGGTGGCGCCGTTGTGCCAGTAGTCTTTGGTTTGCGGGTTGTAGAACCAGGCAAAGGCGATCTTGTTGGCCCCAGCGTCGGCGCGCAGCTGGTGGGATTGGGTGAGGGCGGCCGCGAGGGTCCGCATGGCGCCCGGACCGCTGGCCGCGAAGCTCTCCGGGTGCAGGTTGGCTTCCAGAAAGCTCAGCAGGTCGGCGGCGGTCGAGCGCAACGCGCCCGCGCCAGCGAGCGCATCCAGATCCCAGGCGCGTGCCGGCCGGTTGTCGAAGGTATGGCCCGGGATGAATCGCGCCTGCTGGCCGGCGGTCAGCGACACGCCGGTGTCGGAGAGTTGCAGCGGCACGGTGACCTCGTCGCTGACGAGCTTCGCGTAGCTGGTGCCGGCGCGATCGGCGAGCGCCTGGCCGAGCAGGCCCACAGCCAGGTTGCTGTAGAGAAACGGCGCGTCGGCGGGTTTCTCCACGCCGTGCCCCGCCAGGAACTGGTAGAGATTCAGCGCGCGATAATCGCTGTAGGGATTGTCCGGGTCCGCGGGAGCGAGATTGTCTGGCAACCGCGGCAGACCCGAATGCTGCGTCACCAGATCCAGGAGCGTGATCTCTGCGCCTTGCGGCCTGGCGACGGTCCCGCGAGGCAACAGTTCGCGCACCGGCTCGTCGAGCTTCACCTTGCCCTGCGCCACCATCTGCGCCAGCACCAGACCGGTGAATGTCTTGGTAATGGAGCCGATTTCGAAAATGGAATCCGCCGTGGCGCTGCCCCACGCGAACACGCGCGGCACGCCGTTGCGCACCACGCCGATGGCGACGCCTGCTGCAGTCGCCGGAGCGAGCGCGCCGCTCCTGAGCGCCTGCGCAAAATCCTGGCTGAGCACGGCCTGCATGGCCGCGGCATCGACCGGCGTGATCGCCGGATCGTAAGAGATCTTCGCGGGCGGCGGCGGCAGCTGCGCCATCGGCTGCCGTTGCAGGGTGAGCGGCAACGATGCGCCCTGCGTCCAGGTACCGGAAAGTGTCTGGCCGTCGCCGGAGAGTTTGCCGCGCCAGTGGCCCTGAACCTGCGGGACATCGAACGACAGGTCACCCCCAACCCAGGCGACGTTCGCGCACGCAAGGCCGTAAGCGCCCTGGTCCAGGCTGTCGAGCCCGCAGGATTCCTGTCCGGCACGGTCACTCTTCACCGTGAGCTGGATGCGCAGTGACTGGCCGCGGGGCTGCAGCGTCCCGAGCCAGAAGCCATCGACCGGTGAGGGCTTGCTGGCGGCCACGAACGTATCGCGGGTGAAGGTGAGGGGCATCGGCGTGCCCTGGGTCCAGGTCCCCGACAGGCTCGCCCCATCGCTCCCGACCGTACCCTGCCAGCTGCCGTGGACTGCCGGTACGGCGAAACTGAGCGCGTTGCCCTGGAGGTGGAAATCCGCGCAGGGAATCCCGGCCGCCCCCTGGTCAGGACTGTCGAGGCTGCCGCCGAGCGTGCCGTCCGCCGCCACGGTGATGTGCAGCTTCAGATGCAGCGGCCCCAGGGCACCCAGGTAGTCACCCTGGATTGCAGCGCCTGCAGCACCGGCGGGATACGCCAGGAATCCCGCGAGTACCAGCAGCAGCGCGCGCGCCTTCAGCGGAGCACCACGAGCAGATCCTTCACATCCACCGCCTGTCCGGGCTTGGCCAGCACCTCCGCCACTTCGCCATCGCTCTCGGCCCGCACGGCGGTCTGCATTTTCATCGCCTCGAGCGTCAGCAGAATGTCGCCGCGCGCTACCTTCGCGCCCGGCGCCACCGTGACCGTGGCCACGGTTCCCGGCATGGGTGCGCCGACATGGTTCGGATTGCCCGCCTCGATCTTGCGGGCCGGCGGGCGCTGCGCGACCTGGGCCTTGTCGGCCACGCGCACCGAGCGCGGCTGTCCGTTCAACTCAAAGAACACCGTGCGCGTACCGTCCTCGTGCGGCTCACTGCTCGCGAGGTAGCGCACGATGAGTGTCTTGCCGCGCTCCAGGTCGACGCTGATTTCCTGCCCCGGGTCCATGCCATAGAAAAATACCGGCGTCGGCAGACTCTCCGGATCGCCGTGCTGCGCCCGCTCGCGCGCATAGTCGCGCCACACGCGCGGGTACATGAGGTGCGACGCCAGGTCCTCGTCGGTCACCGGGCGCGGCAGCTGCTGCTGAATCCGCTGCCGCTCGGCATCCAGGTCCACCGCCGGCAAACTCGCCCCGGGGCGCACGGTGAGCGGCTGCGCGCCCTTGAGTATTTTCTTCTGCAGGGCCGCGGGGAAGCCGCCGTAGGGCTGGCCGAGCTCGCCGCGGAAGAACTGCACCACCGAGTCCGGAAACGCGACTTCGGTGTCGGGGTCCTCCACCTGCCGGCGGCTCAGGCCGGCGGTGACCATGAGGAGCGCCAGGTCGCCGACCACTTTCGAGGTGGGCGTGACCTTGATGATGTCGCCGAACATGTCGTTGACGTCGGCGTAGGCGCGGGCCACTTCCGGCCAGCGTGCATCGTCGATACCGAGCGCGCGCGCCTGGCCGCGCAGATTGGTGTACTGGCCGCCCGGCATGCCGTGCACGTATACCTCGGAGGCGCCGGCGCGCATGTCGCTTTCGAATGCGGCGTAATGCCGGCGCACCTGCTCCCAGTAGGAAGAAATCATGCGCAGCTGGTCCGGATCGATGCCCGGATCGCGTGGCCCGTGACGCAGCGCCTCGACGATGGAGCCCAGATTCGGCTGCGAGGTGAGACCGCTCATGGCATCGACCGCGCCATCGATTGCATCCGCACCGGCGTCCACCGCGGCCAGCACGCTCGCAGCCGCGATGCCGCTCGTGTCGTGGGTGTGGAAATGCACCGGCAGGCCGATCTCCTCCTTGAGCTCCTTCACCAGCGTGTACGCGGCGCGCGGCCGGCACAGGCCGGCCATGTCCTTGACCCCGAGCACGTGCGTGCCGGCGGCCTTCAGCTCGCGCGCGAGCTTCAGGTAATAGTCCAGCGTGTACTTCTTCTCGTGCGGGTCGCTTAAGTTTCCCGTGTAGCACAGCGCCGCCTCGCACAGCTTGCCTGCCGAGCCCACCGCATCGATGGCGACGCGCATGTTCTCGATCCAGTTGAGCGAGTCGAAGATGCGGAACACATCGACGCCGCCCGCCGCGGCGCGCGCCACGAAGAAGCGCACCACGTTGTCGGGGTAGTTGGCGTAGCCGACGGCGTTCGCCCCGCGCAAGAGCATCTGCAGCAGCAGGTTCGGCATGCGCTCGCGCAACAGCGCCAGGCGCTGCCACGGGTCCTCGCGCAGAAAGCGCATGGCGACGTCGAAGGTCGCCCCGCCCCAGCACTCCACCGAGAACAGTTGCGGCAGGAGGCTCGCGTAGTAGGGCGCGATCGCCGCCATGTCGATGGTGCGCAGCCGCGTCGCCAGGAGCGACTGGTGCGCATCGCGCATGGCGGTATCGGTGATCAGCACCCGCTGCTGCGCCAGCATCCACTTGGCGAAGCGCTCCGCTCCCAGCTCCTCCAGCTTCTGCTTCGTGCCGGGCGCGGGCGCGGTCACGGGTCCGGGCGGCAGCCGGGCGGCGACGAAATGCGCCGGGCGCGCGCGGCCCTTGATCTCGGGGTTGCCGTTGACGATGGTGGTGCCGAGAAACTGCAGGATGCGCGTGGCGCGATCGCGTTTGCGCGGCCAGTGAAACAGCTCCGGCGTGTCGTCGATGAAACGGGTGGTGTAATCCCCCGCCGCAAAGCGTGGGTGCATGATGAGCTGATCGAGAAAGCGCAGGTTCGTGACCACGCCACGGATGCGAAACTCCCACAGCGCCCGGTGCATGCGCGCGATGGTCTCCTGCGGCGTCGGCGCCCAGGCGGTCACCTTGACGAGCAGCGAATCGTAGGAGCGCGTGATGATGGCGCCGGTGTAGGCCGTGCCGGCGTCGAGGCGGATGCCGAAGCCCGCGGGGCTGCGGTAGGCGGCGATCTTGCCGTAGTCGGGGACGAAGTTGTTTTCCGGATCCTCGCTGGTGATACGGCACTGCAGGGCGTGGGCACTGACGCGGATCTCCTCCTGCGCCGGCACGCCGCTTTCCGGGGTGCCGATGCGCTCGCCCTGGGCGATGCGGATCTGCGCCTTCACCAGATCGATGCCGGTGACCGCCTCGGTGACCGTGTGCTCGACCTGGATGCGCGGATTCACCT
>PMHN01000007.1 GCA_003156695.1 Gammaproteobacteria bacterium | reverse complement strand
GGGGTACACGCACCACGCCAGTGCGGAGGATCCGCAATACGAGATCAGGAGCGACAAAACCGACCATGTCGCGATGCACAGAGGCGCGGCGCTGAAGAAGATCGAGTGATGTCGCCGCCCGCGGCTATAGCACCGCCCACGACGACAATCTGGACGATCGGTCACTCCACGCGTCCGATNNTAGCCGACGTCCGCTCCTTCCCGGGTTCGAGGAAATATCCGCAATACGGCAAGGAAGCACTTGCAACGACGCTCGCCGTATACGGTATCGGCTATCACTGGCTACCTGCCTTAGGCGGTCGCCGCCGGGTTGCACACGATTCGCCAAACACAGCCTGGCGTAATGCCTCGTTTCGCGGCTATGCCGACTATATGTCAGGCGCGGAATTCGAGAAGGGTTTGATCCAGCTGTTAGAGGTTTCGAGCAAAGCACGCACCGCGATGATGTGCTCGGAAGCGGTCTGGTGGCGCTGCCACCGCTCNNTAATCCTCGATGCTAAACACAGCGTCGTGCATCCGATGACATCGCCGGCGCGGGTCGTAGGCGGCACGCTGATCTATGTCGCAGACCTGCGCGAATAGTCTTATGCGACTCATCTCACGTGCATTGGATTCGTTTCGTGGGCACCTGTTTCGGCGCCTCGGAGTCGCACTGGCTCGAGGCGAAAGCGGGAATCCAAGCACTGCATCTCTCGGAACCAAAACCGGGACGAGCCTGCAACTGGCCACCGAGGGTGGCATTCAGATTGCCTTCCGCACCGCCTTTCGCAGTGCAGCAAGGACGGCCTGCTCGAACCACGGATGCTTTCGCATCCAGATTAGGCTCCTCCCACTGGGATGCGGCAGCGGAAAGTACTGAGGAACGTACGTTGAAAATGCCCGGACAGTCGCTGTCATGGAGTCTTGCCGCGTTGCTCCTAAGTAATGACGCTGAGCGTATTGGCCCAGATCCGCCACACAGTTCTGGCAAGCACGAACTTCGCGTAATAGACGGGTCAGCGACATGCAGCACGCTCAATCTAGGAACAGCTATTGTGCACTGCTCAGGAACTCATAACCTGTCTGCTGCGCGGCCTGGCGCAGCACACGGGCCGATCCGAACTCTGCCTGCACGCTTGGGAAGACATTCCAGGTTGCCAAACGTCCCTTTGTAACGCGCTGCTTGGCGGTCGAGCCCGTTGCACCGACCGTGTCCCGATCCGTTACCACCTCTAAACAGACCCCGCATGACGACGCATCGGCACCGCAAGCCCCACTATCAGCGGATTCTTCACGCGCTTGGACCGGGCGTCACGACCGGTGCGGCGGATGACGATCCGTCCGGCGTCGCAACCTATTCGATCGTGGGCGCGCAGTACGGGATGTCGTTTCTGTGGTCCGCACTGCTGACCTGGCCGCTGATGGCTGCCGTACAGATGATGTGCGCGCGAGTGGGCATGGTTACTGGCATGGGGCTCGCCGGAGCGCTTCGTGAGAAATTTCCGCGCTGGGTCGTAGTGGTCATTTCACTGGCGCTACTCGGAGCGAATACGATCAATATCGCCTCCGATCTTGCCGGAATGGGCGACGCGGCGCAGATGCTGGGTGCCGGGCCGTCGGGCATTTGCGTGTGGGTATTCGGCTTAGGGATTTGCGGACTGACCGTAAGACTGCGTTACCACCAGATTGCCAACGTGCTGAAGTGGCTTGCCGTCGCGCTGTTTGCGTATGTCATCACGGCCTTTCTGGCGCGACCGCACTGGGGAACGGTGCTTCACAACACATTGTTACCGAGACTACCGAAAGCGCCTGGCGCGCTGGCTGCGCTGGTCGCCATCCTCGGCACTACAATCAGTCCGTATCTGTTCTTCTGGCAGGCCGGCCAGGAGGTCGAGGAAGAGAAGGCCAAGGGTCGTCGCCTGCTCAGCCATCGCCACAGAACGACGCGGCGAGACCTCAGCGATCGACGCTGGGATGTCGGCATAGGGACGTTCTTCTCAAACGTAGTGATGTTTTTCATCATCTTTNNCCGCGCTGACGCTACATGCGCACGGCATCACCGCTATCACTACATCCAAAGACGCGGCGGAGGCCTTGCGGCCGCTGGCAGGCGACTACGCCTATTTTCTCTATACCATCGGCATTCTCGGCACCGGACTTCTCGCCATTCCCACCCTGGCGGGTTCGGCAGCCTATGCATTCGCTGAGACGTTCGACTGGGTCTGCGGCCTTGACGAAAAGTTCCAAAACGCAATTTCCTTCTACGCCGTTTTCATCGCCGCAACCATCGGCGGCGGCGTGCTTAACCTGCTCCGGATCAATCCGATCAAGGCCCTATATTGGACAGCGATTATCAACGGTGTTCTCGCGCCGTTCCTCCTGCTCGCACTTCCGCTGGTCACGAATGATCGACGTGTGATGCGAGATCAGCCCAGCCCGCGGCTGGCTCGCACGCTCGTCAGCGCCACGATGGTCATCATGTTTGCCGCCGCGATCGGAATGTTCATCTTTTGAGACGCCTGTCCAGCCGTTTCTCGAGGACCAGTGTTTCCGTACGGCGCGTTTGGCGTATGTTTGAGAGACGGACGATCTAAGCTTCGGCGACCTGATCCCTCAGGTGCGGAACAGTGGCCGCCGTCCCGGCACCGCTCGCTGACCGCGCTGATCCGCAGCAGTGGTGTGGCTCTGTTGCACTTGCTGACCCGCTTGATTTTCCTGCGCCTGCCACGACTGCTCCTGTTCGGGTGGGACAGTCACACTGGGCTGCGCCATCTCGGCGCTCACACTATCTTCCGTTGTCGAGCCCAGGATGATCACTGCCCGGTGCTCGGTGGAGGCGCCTGTGGAGAGACGCTGCTGGTGGACAGGNNGGAGATTTGGTCACCGGCCCGATGCCGGGCAACGTTAGGCTCGACGGGACGTCGGAACCAACCCGGCGCGGCAAGAGCGAGATCAAGCGGGCAGCAATCGTCCCGCAGTTCGGACGCGCCGATGGCCCATCAGGTAGAGCGGCAATCAACAAGGCCAACTTCCGAGTTGCGGTGTTCCCCGGCAACCGAGCTAGTGTGGCAGCCTCCTCCCAAGGATCGACGTCCAGTCGCGCCAGCGCTGAAAGGACACTCAGCACCATCCCATTGTTGTCCTCACCAATTGGCGCCAATAGAAAATTGTCAAACTCGGAACCCAGCGAAGACATTGGACCAGAGCGCTTCATTTCAATCACCGAATGAGGTGGTCCCTTATCGAACATGCCAAGCCTACACTTGTTGCATCCGGCACCCCGAGGGGGCGACTTCTTCGTGTCAGGCATAGCGGGTTCTGCTGGCCACCTGAGTAGACCGAAGCCCGGATCACGTATCGGGGAGTGAGTGATCGGGCGACGTGCTGAGCTATCCGCTTCGGGCTCCGAGTGAGAATGGGGCTGTGCGAACTCGGCGCATTGTCGCAACGCCTCGAGTGAAGCGTCTGGTCGTCCGGCTGTGGAGTCGGAGTCCTTATGTTGGGTTTTCGTGGTGCATTCATACTGACCTTCTCGCGAGCTTGCGGGGCGCTCGAAGGAATTTAACGTCAAAAGGTTAGCCGCGCCGCGGGGAACGGTCTGTGCGCTATCCTACAAATGCCATTCGTAGTGGGCTTCCATGAAGCTGCGGCGATACGGTTCGAAACGCAATGCAGAGCCGCTTGTGAGATGTCAGTGTTGGTCGACGAGCGAGCTTAGCTTCGGCAGGCACTCGTGCCTGTTGTTCAAATTCCGTTCGTCGCAGAAAAAATTTCCCCGTCGCTGATGAGATATTGCAGATCGTGGCTCTGCGGGCGGTCGACGGTCGGGTAGTAGACATCATTCAGAATGCCTTTGGAGACCGTAAGCCACACCCGACTCAAAGCTGAGTAAGCGGTCCCCACGCCGTCCTTATCGCTGCGTGTCCAGCGCGGATCGATCCCGGGACTGCCGGTAGCCGGATTACTTGTTAACAAGATCGCCGTAACAACCCCGAGCGAGACCAAGGACGGCGCAGCACCAGCGTGCGATCCGCGTCCGCCAGCAGAAGCCGGCTGCCGGGCTGCGCGCTCACGGCTTCTGCTTCGTTGGCAGGTTGACCGGTCGCCAGGTCCGATCTACATACCGCGCGTACTGGCCCGCCAAAACAGCGTAGAGTGTCACCATCGTCGACTTGGACTCCCGCGTCACCTGACGGGAACAACTTGCGCATGCCGCGAACCGCACCTATGGTTGGTACTCCGTGCCGGAACAAGCTGCTCTCGGCGCTCTCGGCGCTCTCGGCGATCGAATGGCAACGGTTGCATCGAGCGATTGAGCCGGTGTTCATGCCGCTCGGTCATATCGTCTACGAGCCGAACACGCAGCGCGGACATGTGTACTTCCCCACGACATCGATTATTTCGCTCTCGTACGTGTTGACGGACGGCCGATCGGCCGAGTTCGCCGTCGTTGGCAACGACGGGTTCGTTGGCGTCTCCGTGTTAATGGGCGGCGGAACGATGGCAAGCCGGGCTATCGTGCAGAGCGAGGGGTGGGCCTACCGTCTGACGAGCCGGTTACTCCACGCGGAGCTCATGCACGGTGTCGCAACGCAGCAGCTGTTGCTTCGATACGCGCAGGCACTGATCACGCAAATAGCGCAGACGGCCGTCTGCAATCGACGCCACTCCATTGAACAACGAATCTGTCGTCGGTTGCTGTTGAGCCTAGATCGCGGGAATGCGGACGAGGTGACCTTGACGCATGGTACGTTAGCCAACCTACTGGGAGTGTGGCGTGACGGCGTGACCAAGGCGGCGCGCGAGCTGCAGAGATCGGGTGTTATTCACTACCACCGCGGTCACATAACGGTCATCAATCGGGCAGCTCTCGAAGCACATTGTTGCGAGTGTTACGGCGTAGTGAAGCGCGAGAGCGATCGCTTGCAGGAACGATCTGCCGACGTCGCGCGACTGCCTGGATATCGCGTCGCAAACCTGCTCCTCCGGGGAGTGCATTAGGCACCGGATCGCGTACGACCGCGCCCGATTCATTCCGTGATGCAACTTTGGAAGCGGGCTCGTGGGCCGCGCCGCCCATTACCTCGACTCTTCATATGGGCTCTCAGCACTGTTCCACTGAAGCGGTACTGGCACAGCAGCGCCTAATTGCGCGAGCCACCCTGCGGACGCCAGCGCACCGTTCGCGGTCCGCCCGTGGACGCCGCGCTATCGTCGCGGTGCGGTCGGGCCGAGTCGCTCCTGGATCCGCTGCGCAACGCGAAGTGCGTTGGCGATAATGGTCAGCGTCGGATTTACCGCGCCAATCGACGGGAAAAAACTCGCATCGACAAGATATAGGTTATCGAGTTCGTGAGTCTTGCAGTCCAGATCAAGAACAGAAGTTGCCGGATTCGAACCGAAGCGAGCCGTTCCCGCTTGATGCGCAGTACCGCCAATGGGAATGTTCTGACCGAAGTAGAGACTGCGCTCAAGAAGTGCGGGATACGCTCCGGCTGTGCTCAAGATTTGCTCAAGTTTTTTCTTAAGGCGGTGGTGCGCTTCGCTATTGCCCGCACGTATATCGAGCACCACCCGATCTCCATCATAGTAGATCCGATTTTCAGGACACGGTAGGTCTTCGCTCGATAACCAAAAATCCATTGAATGGCGCGCCATCAACTCGAAAGGTAATTTCGGTAGCCACTCCAGCCAGCGCGGCAGGAGCTCGCCGCGTATCTGGGCGCCGTGCGAAGCAGCACACATTTGAATCAAACCTAAGGGATACTCCCAGTCATCGGCGCCAAAATAATAATCGCTTACGGCCAAGGTCTTTTGAAAAACGGTATCGTTGGGCTCGCGCATCAATGCCATCAAGACGGACTGATTGTGCCGCATGTAATTGCGACCGACTTGTCCGGAGCCATTGGCAAGACCGTTTGGATGCTTCTCACTCTTCGATCGCAATAACAGCAGGGCTGAGGATAGTGCGCCGCAGGCAACCACAACAATGTCGGCGGAATAGCGTTCCTGTTGCCCGTGTCTGAGTACGTGGACGCGCCTGATGCATCGGCCAGTCACATCCGTTTCCAATCTAACGACGTAGGCGCCGACGAGCAGCGTTAAATTCGGATGCGCTTTGAGAGCAGGATCCACACACACAACCTGAGCATCCGCTTTGCCGTTCAGCGGGCACGGAAAGCCGTCGAACGCATCGCAACGAATGCAGATGCTGGTCGGCGTTGGCCTGCCGCTCTCTTCTTCCAGTAAAATTCCTAACGGAAGATGGAATGGATGCAATCCGTTCTTGGTCATACTGGCGCTGAGCGCTTGAATCGCCGGCTCGTGAGACACGGGTGGATAAGGGTACGGCCCACTCGATCGCGGTTCCGTTGGATCCTCGCCCCGCTGACCGTGCACGTGAAAGAGCCGCTCCGCCTCGGCATAGAAAGGCTCAAACTCATCGTATTTGACTGGCCATGCCGGCGAAATACCCTCCTTATGACGCACCTCGTCGAAGTCCCGTTCTCGCAGCCGGAACAAGGCGGCGCCGTAGACCTTGGAGTTTCCTCCCACGTAGTAATGCAGGCCGGGATGGAAACTGCGACCGTCAGCGCCGTACCAGATTTCCTTCGTCTGATAGGCACCCTCAACGAACACGGTCCGAGAGTCCCAGTTTGCTGGTGAACGGGGCAGATAGCCGCCGCGTTCAATAAGGAGTATCCGCTTTCCGGTGGGGCCTAACTTCTGAGCCAGCGCAGCGCCACCGGGACCGCTGCCGATCACGATCACATCGAAGTGGTCGTCGGACATCCGGTTCGCCAACCGTCAACCGCCGGTCGAGAAGCCCGGGTACAGCGTCATGCCACCGTCCACGAATAAAGTCGTGCCGACCACGTAATCTGACTGATCGGAGGCGAGCCAGATTGCCGCGCGCGCAATGTCTTCGGGTTCGCCGATCCGCCCATACGGCACCAGCTTCATGAGCTCGGTATACGCTTCCGGGGTCTGCCAGGCGGAGGTATTGATCGGTGTGCGAACAGCACCGGGGGCGATCCCGTTGACACGAATGCGCAGGGGCGCGACCTCCTGAGCCAGGCTTTCCATCAAGAGCTTGATGCCGCCCTTGGAAGTCGCGTAATTGGCATGACCTCCCCAGGGAATTTCCTGATGGACGGAACTCATGCAGATGATCTTGCCTGCGGCGCAGGATACAGCGGGGACTACGCCCCGTCGTAAGAATTCCCGAATCGCCTCACGCGCGCACAGGCACTGCCCGGTGAGATTCACGCCGAGCACGGTATTCCACTGCGCCAGTGTCATGTCTCGAAACGCCGCATCGCGCTGCAGTCCAGCGTTGTTGACTAAAATATCGACCGTGCCAAATTCCTGGATCAGGTGCCTGAACATCCCCGCCACTTGCTCTTCCGAAGACACATCCGCCTGATAGGCAATCGCTTTGACGCCGCAACCACATATTTCCTTGACGACTGCGTGAGCGGATTCGTCACCAGCCACGTAATTGACCATGACATCCGCGCCCGCTCGACCTAGGGCAATCGCGACGCCGCGGCCGATTCCGGAATTGGCGCCGGTGACGAGCGCTTTTTGTCCCGTCAATAGCGGGTGAATTTTGACGTCAGGTGCGCCGGAGGCCTGAGGGTCCGATGGGGTCGATGCTGACACGATGTCCTCCTATTGTCGTACACCGAAGCCGATACTCATTCGGGGTACAATATTTGTTGAAACCGACGCGGCTTTCAGTGTAACTGAGGGGCGACTGGGGGATAGGGATGATGAGCACCTTCATTGTGATCATTGCACGCTGCTTGCTCGTACTACTTTTCCTACCCTTCAGTGCGCTCGATAAGCTTTTAAACTTCAATCAAGCTGTCGCTCAAGCTTCCCAAGCCGTTGCTCTGCCCTGGCTTGCGAAGGTCCTCATCGGCGTCGGTTGTCTCGTTGAAGTGGTGATGTCGACCGCGATTCTGACGGGTATCGCGGATCGGCTCGCCGCGTGCATCCTCGCGATCTATTGTATCGTCACCGCGATCGTGTGGAAGCCGTTCTGGAAGGCACCGGATTTTCGATTCCGCGGCAATAGTGGTGGCCGGGATGTATTTTGGGATTTCTTAAAGAATTTGGCGTTAGCGGGTGGCTTCTTTTTACTCGCTTTTGGAACCAACGCGCCCGGAGTGCAACGGTTTCTCAATCATCCGCTCTCCTCCTCACATCCGTATGCAGACTTCCATCAGGAGTAAACCCGCCCATGCCGGAATCACCCACCGTCCATTATTGGCACTTATGGACCGACGCTGAAGGCGTTAGCCATCAAACACATTGCACGATGACAGAATTCGAGCTCAAGGCGATCCAACCTTCCGCCGCGCCGCAATGGCTGGGGAAGGCGATCCGCGGCTCAGTGTCGGTGTTGACGACGGTGCTCCCGCAGGCATGGGAGGGTGATTGGCATGAAAACCCAAAACCACAATGGATTATCCCCCTGTCGGGTCGGTGGTTTGTCGAGTCGATGGACGGGACTCGCATCGAACTGGGTTGCGGCGACATCTCCTTCGGCGGCGACCAACACTGTCGCCAGATCGAAGGCAGACGCGGGCATCGTTCGGGTACGGTCGGCGAGGCACCCGCGGTGTTGATGCTGGTGCAGTTCGACGCTACAAGCGCGCCGGCGACCGCTTGCGGGTTTCGTTAAGCCAATGGACGGGTTCGAGGTCTATGATCCACGATTCGCGCACTACCTTCTTGCCAACGCGAGCCTTGAGGAACTAGCGACTGGTTTTCGTTGGATCGAGGGGCTGGTGTGGGTGGGCGATGCGGGGTGCCTGTTGTTTCAGGATTTACCGCGCGACCGAACGATGCGCTGGATCGAGGGACAAGGCGTATCGGTGTATCGCGCGCCATCGGGGTATGCGAATGGGCAGGCGCGCGACCGACAGGGTCGGCTCATCAGCTGCTCGCATCGCGAACGGTGCGTGTTTCGCACCGAACTTGACGGCAGCGTTACGCGCTTGGTTGATCGCCACGCGGGCCGTCGTCTTAACTCTCCCAACGATGTGATCGTCAAAGCGGACGGAACGATTTGGTTTACCGACCCGCTGTATGGGATTCAAACGGACTACGAAGGTGGCCGCCAGGTGTCCGAACAGCCCCCCGCGCTCTATCGTTTCGATCCGAGAACCAATCAAAT
>PMHN01000321.1 GCA_003156695.1 Gammaproteobacteria bacterium | reverse complement strand
TTTTCGCCGGCCCGTTTTTTATGGCTTGGCCTCTTTGTGCTCGCAGCTCTTCAGCTGCGCGTCGTTGTCCGGCAGCAGCGCCGCCTTCACCGCGCCGGTCCAGAGGGGCCGAATATGTCGACTGCCAGCACCAGGGCGCAGAGCGTGAGCCGGCGCAGCACTGAAGACAGCCTGGGGTGCTGCGTGCTCATCGGGCTACCATAGCACCGCGCTGCACCAGGGCAGCCGTGGAGTTCATCGTGATGGCTGAATATCCCGTTCTCGGCGGCACGCACGTGCGTCTCGAGCCACTCGCGCGGCATCACATCCCCGGCCTGGTGGCGGCGGCAGGGCACGACCTCACGCCGTATGAGTGGAGCGTNNGGAGCGCCGTGCCGCAGGGCAGCGCGGAGATGACGCAGTACGTGAACACCGCGCTCGCCTGGCGCGAGCAGGGGACCGCGCTTGCGTTTGCGACCGTGCGCACCGCTGACGGGGTCGTCATTGGCTCGAGCCGCTTCTTCCTCATCGAGCGCTGGCCCTGGCCCACGGGGCAGCCGGGTGGTGAGCGCAGCGGGCCGGATGGCTGCGAGATCGGTTACACCTGGCTCACGGCTGCGGCTATCCGCACCGCCGCCAACACCGAGGCGAAGCTCCTGATGCTCTCCCACGCCTTCGATACCTGGGGTGTGCAGCGGGTGTGTTTCCACACCGATGCCCGCAACGAACGTTCACGCGCGGCGCTCATCCGCATCGGCGCGACGTTCGAGGGGATCCTGCGCGCACACCGGCTGGCCACCGACCTTAAGCCGCGCGACTCGGCGCGCTTCTCCATCATCGCCGCCGAGTGGCCGCAGGTGCAGCGCAGATTGCGCGAGAAGCTGGCTACAGCGTAAGCGGCTTAGGCTATTTGCCCTGCCAGATCTTCATCATGTCGGGCGAACCCTGCGCGCGCACGCCGTTGTCGGTGAGGATCTCCTCGGTCGCGGCCACGGTCTGTGCACGCGGGAACACCAGCGCTTCACCCAGCTGGTTGTCGAAGTCAATGGTGACGAACTCATCCTTGAGGTCGCGCAGCAGCGCAACCAGCTGCGCCATGCTCTTCACCGGCGTGCCGTTAACCGCCTTCACGATCTGTCCGGCGGGATTCGAATAGCCCTTGGAGAGCGCGTGCGGAAACAGCGGTGAGGGGATCAGGACCAGGTCGTCGTGGGTGGCATCCGGCGGATCTCCCAGACGCGCGATGAGCGGGTTGCCCAGGGCGCCCGCGCGGCTGCGCAGCAGCTGCAACGACTCGAGCGAGGCCCGTGATAAAACCAGCGGCCCGTATATGAAGTAGGACGGATAGGCGCCCGCGAGGAAATCGATCAGCAGCGGGCGGTGGGCCGGGACGGGCAGGCGGATGTTCTGGGACTTGCCGGCGCGCACGATGGTAAGCGGAACAATGCCGTCACGGGCCTCTTTCTGAACCAGGTACTGAAACGCGAGGCGCAGATTGTCGCCCACCTGGATCATCCCCTCGTCGTCGATCGGCGTGTCCGCGATGCGCGTGATGACATCCCATTGTTTCAGCGGCGAGGGGCCGGCGCCTTCGAAGGGACGGTAAACCACCGTGCCGCGCACCGGGCTGTCGAGCTTCAGATAGGCGCGCAGCGCGGGATTTTCCAGCGTCTGCAACTCGTCATACATCGCCGGCTTGCCGTAGGGGTGGCCGGCGGCGACGTCCTTCAGGAACAGTTCAATCTCCTCGTTCGGAATGATGTAGCCGATGTTCTCCGAGCCGACCAGGTGGCTGAACACGAGCCCGATCATCTTGCCGTCGGCGATGGCGGGGCCGCCGCTGTTGCCCGGATTGATGGCGGCATCGATCTGGATACGCAGGCCCGAGACGCCGATGTTGTAGCCCACGAACTCGATGCGCGACACGATGCCGCGTGTGACCGACAGCGATTCACCGCCGGTTGGGAACCCGTAGGTCAGCACCGCGTCCTTGATCTTCGGCACGCTGCTCGCGCGCGGTAACGGCGGCCGCTTGGCGAAGAACGACTCATCGTCGAGCTTCAGCACCGCCAGATCGATGCCGGGCGCGACGGCAACCACGGTTGCCGACAGCTTGTCACCCGACTGGTTGGCCTGCACCTGCACCTGGCTGGCGTATTGCACCACGTGCGCATTGGTGAGGATGCGCTTGCCTTCGATGACGACGCCGGTTCCGGAGACCTCCTGCGGCGGCGCCTTGGCCCACGGCCGGGACATGTCCGGATGGGCCACCGTGGAGAACACCTTCACGACCGCGTTCTCGGTGTCGTGAGGGATGGGGGCTTCCGCGGGTGTGGTAGCGGCGTGGGCAATCGCAATGCAGCTTATGAGCAGACCGCCGTATACGAGCGAGTAAAGTTTTGAGGTCATGAGAGCGGTTTTTCTTGTGACCGGGAACGCCGCATCGGCGCGATGGATTCTGGCACAGAATCCTCCTACAGTGCTCAGCCCCAACCCGTGACTTATGTCAGGAGCTCCCCCATGAAGCGCACCATGCTCGTCTCAGGATTGGCCGCCGCCACGCTGCTGTGCGCAGCAACGCAGGCGCGGGATGTTGTGCCAGATCACGCGATTACCGGCGCCGTGGCTGATCCGGCCCGTCCTGAGGCCGATCGCGCGCGCGACGCCGACCGCAAGCCTGCCGAGAGCCTCGCGTTCGCGGGCGTGCATCCGGGCGAGAAAGTCGCGGAGCTGCTGCCGGGGTCGGGCTACTTCACGCGCCTGTTCAGTCTGGTGGTAGGACCGAAGGGCAAGGTGTACGCGCTGGCACGGCCGCGCCCGACGCAGGCGGCTGCGGATTCACCGGACCCGGCCGCACCGGTGCTGGCGATCGCCACGGACCCGCACTACGCCAACGTGGTGGTGAGTACCATGAGCACCAAGGATCTGTCGCTGCCGGAACCGGTTGATCTCGTGTGGACCTCGCAGAACTACCACGATCTGCACAACATTCCGAACCTCGAAGTCGTCGATTTTGACAAGGCGGTGTTCAGCGCCCTGAAGCCGGGCGGCGTGTTCATCGTACTCGATCATGTCGCCGCCGCTGCTTCCGGCTTTCGCGACACCTCGACGTTGCATCGCATCGATCCGGAGGCGGTGAGGAAAGAGGTCGAGTCCGCGGGCTTTAAGTTTGAAGG